>NZ_JBMKHS010000022.1:0-77991 GCF_049238105.1 Enterobacter cloacae complex sp. IR5418
TCAACAAAGCCAATCCAAACTGGAAAAATTGGGAATGGACAAAACTAGATATGGGAATATCCATGCCTACGCCACAAAGCCCGTTGCCTGGGATAGCTGGAAACGCAATGAGTAGCGCTACTACAGAAATGCTTAATGATCAAGCAGGTAAAGCGATGGCAAATAAAATAGGGGGAGAAGAATAATGGCTGGTAAATATTGGTTACGTGTTCTTCTTTATTTATTTATTGTTTGCATACCTATGTTCGTTATCATGTTTTTAGTTTTATATATTCTGATTAGGATATATGTATCTTTTTCCTATGGGATTCCATTTGAGCTATCTTGGACTGATACATTCAAATATACCAAAGCTGCTTGTTTCACCGGTGTAATAGTTGCCGTCGGATGTTGGTATCTCTACTACAGGCATTATAAACGCTACCGATAGTTGAAAGATCCCGGCCGGCGAGCCTTTTAGTCGTCAGGAAAAATTCCCGTTACCCCGTTTGTACACCGGCAGGCGGCAACGGCGGCGCTTCAGGGGCTGGCGGGCGGTGATATCACCGGTGCACTGGCGGGGGCCTCGGCCCCCGAGCTGGCGCACCTGCTGAAACAGACGGAGGGTAATCCGGCGGTCAACACCATCGCACATGCGATACTGGTGGCGCGGTTGCAGCACTTCAGGGAACAGTGCAGCAGCGGGCGCGGCGACGGGAGAGCTTGCGGCGAAGGCGATAGCGGGTATGCTGTATCCTGACGTCAAAGATTTGTCGACGCTGAGCGAGGAGCAGAAGCAGACGGTCAGCACGCTGGCAACGATATCGGCGGGGATAGCCGGAGGGCTGGCGGGAGACAGTACGGCGTCGGCTGCTGCGGGGGCGCAGGGCGGGAAGAATGCGGTTGAGAATAACTCGCTGAGTGTCGGTCAGAACCAGGACCGCATTAAAGAGCTGTCTCAGTGTCAGGGGAATTCGGGCTGCGAAACCGGGGTTACTGAGAAGTACAAACAACAGAATGCTGAGCAGCATAAGAGTGTTGTTGAATGTAAAGGTGCTCAGGCCTGCGTTGACAAGGCTAACGAAGTTGGTGGACTACAGACGGCATATGCAAACCGTCTTGGCGAGCTTAGTGATAAACTTCATAGCACGGGCAACCTGACGACAGAAGAAAAGCAGGAGTGGGCTTATCTTCAGGTGGTGCTGCCGCAGCTTGAAGCGGACAGAAATGCAGCAATCCACAATGCGCTGATGTCCGGTGATTCAGAAGAAGCGAAACAGCTTGCCGTTAACTCGTTAGCGCAGGTTGTTGGAACCAGCGCTGCGGGGATTGCTGCCGGGATTAATAAAGGTGGAAAATATCAGCCTAATCAGGGTGCTGTCGGGAATATGAATGAATTTCTGAAACAACCTGGGTTCGGTAGTGATGTTAAAAATACTGCACAGAAATCAAGTCAACAGTATCAGGGGCAAAGCGTTTACAAAGCCACCGGAGATATTGGCGACCATATTAAGAAAGGTGACCAGTTTTATCTGGATGGGCAGCATAAGAATCACATTGAAGTTTTTGATAAACGAGGGAATTTTAGGGCTGTACTGAATTTGGATGGAACAATCAATGAATCAAAGACTAAAGCTGCGGAAGGAAGCTTAAATGATTGATATTCTTGAAGAGCTTAAAAGTTGCTTTACAATGATCTCCCCTGATAAAAACACTCAGGAAGAACTGAATATTTTTTATTCATATGAAAATTATGATGGTTATGCCAATGAGTTTAAATCAGCAGTGACGTTGTTAAGTCAGACGATAGAGAAAAATGACAAAATAGCTATTCAATGTGCGCTAACCAGAGTCAGAATAGCTTCTTTAAATCTCTCTAATCTTTATCAGGATATTATTGACGATGCCATATTGATCAATAAACATGATTCATGGCCGGATATTCCAGAGAGTTACAGGCTTCCAGAGTCGTATTCTAATAAATGAACGATCCCGGCCACCGAGCCGGGATCTTACTTTTATCGATCAGGAAAAATGCCCGTTACAGTGCGACGCGGGAGAAAGGCTCGCGGCTGAGCGGCGACGCCGTGGTGGCGGATATCGGGCGCGACCTGACGATAGCCAGTACGCAGGACAGCGACCACTACAACAGCAGGCAGAACAGCGTCAGCGGCGGTGTGGGTTACACCTTTGGTGCAGGCGGTTTCTCGGGCAGCATCAATGTCAGCCGCGACAAAATGACCAGCGACTACGACTCGGTGCAGGAGCAGAGCGGCCTGTTTGCAGGCAGCGGCGGGTTAGCCGCTCATGAAAAAGCAGGCGGTCATTTGAGTGATCGACATGTTGGAAAATCTGAAGCGGAGTTATTCGATTGAGTGTCTACAGGCAACACAAAAACAGCATCTACATTTACAGATAGGGCTGTTGCAGAGGCTGTAACAAGTAAAGCCATTGATAGTAACCAAGCAAAGATCCAAGATTATTTATCTGGTAGCCAAAAAGGCTATTTAGAGCTTGACAATCAATCCTCTACTCCTATTGGCATAAGTGTTACTCGCGGTTCGACAAGTGCTGTACCTGCAACAAATGCCAGAATCATTATAGGAAGAGATCCTTCAATGCCGGATGGCTATAAAATTATTACTGGATATCCAACACAATGAATATTAGAGAAAAATACCCATCTCTTACATATCTTTTAAGGTGCTATTTTAACCAAGATTTTGAGGTGCTATTTGGTAATGCGGATGAAACATTAGCTGCTTACAAAGCTACTGAAACTGTGGAAGAGCAGTTGCAGCTGAAATCTGAAATAGATTATCTGTTGGCTCTTTCGCTATCAAATGATGAATTGCAGGACATACTGCTTAATCAAATTGATTGTAATTATTATTACCCTAATGAATGGCCTTCGTCTGGAGAATGGCTGAAACATATAAGTATTCAAATAAAATGATCAGTCCCGGCCATCGAGCCGGGATCTTTTTATCAGCCGTTACATACAGTGCCCGTCACGGCGCTTAATCACCGGCACGTCGCCGGTGTCATTCAGCGCCCCCGGAAACTCTCCTAACCACAGCTTCATCTTCTGCCGGTTGACGTAAGTCATGCTCAGCCCCTCGGCGCAGCCCCACAGCTCGCGGGTGTTCTGGGTGGTAATAACGATGCAGTCCGGCATCACCCTGATTTTTACCGGCATCCCGTCGGTAAATCCTGCCTGCGTGATCCTTACCTTCAATACCTGTGAATGCCACCCCAAAAAACAAAAGGACTCACGATTTCTCGTAAGTCCCTGATATCTGGTGGCCCCTGCTGGACTTGAACCAGCGACCAAGCGATTATGAGTCGCCTGCTCTAACCACTGAGCTAAGGGGCCGTGGCGGTGAATTATAAAGTAACTCCCCTCAGCAATCCAGCCATTCACACCTGCCTGCTGTTTTTATAAACAATGCATAATCAATCCTTTATACTTATCTTAAGATGCATAGACAGGAGTAAAGATGATCAACGATATTCTGGCCCCTGGCCTGCGGGTGGTGTTCTGCGGTATCAATCCTGGCAAGTCATCGGCGCACACCGGTTTTCACTTTGCTCATCCGGGGAATCGCTTCTGGAAGGTGATCTATCAGGCCGGGTTCACCGACAGATTACTCAAACCGGAAGAGGAGCAGCATCTGCTGGATACGCGCTGCGGTATTACCATGCTGGTCGAGCGGCCTACGGTACAGGCAAGTGAGGTCAATCTGCATGAACTGCGAAGCGGCGGGCGAGAGCTGGTTAAGAAGATTGAAGACTACCAGCCAGCCGCGCTGGCTATTCTCGGCAAGCAGGCCTACGAACAGGCGTTCAGCCAGCGCGGGGCTAAATGGGGTAAGCAGAACATTACTATCGGCGTAACGCAGGTCTGGGTGTTGCCCAACCCGAGCGGGCTGAACAGGGCGACGCTGGATAAGCTGGTAGAGGCGTATCGGGAACTGGATGAGGCGCTGATGGTGAGGGGGCTTTAGGGGCCACTGGGGCATGATGCCTTCACCCTGAGCCTCGCCCACAAGGAGAGGAAAAAAAAGCTCCCCGAAGGGAGCTTTTTCATTTCAGGACCGATTAATCGTCCAGGAAGCTACGCAGCACTTCAGAACGGCTCGGATGGCGCAGTTTACGCAGCGCCTTCGCTTCGATCTGACGGATACGTTCGCGGGTCACGTCAAACTGTTTACCCACTTCTTCCAGCGTATGGTCGGTGTTCATGTCGATACCGAAACGCATACGCAGTACTTTTGCTTCACGGGCGGTCAGGCCAGCCAGAACGTCGTGCGTAGCGGCACGCAGGCTCTCGGTGGTGGCAGAGTCCAGCGGCAGCTCGAGGGTGGTATCCTCGATGAAATCACCCAGATGCGAATCTTCATCATCACCGATTGGTGTTTCCATAGAGATTGGCTCTTTAGCGATTTTCAGCACCTTACGGATCTTGTCTTCCGGCATCAGCATGCGTTCAGCCAGCTCTTCCGGCGTCGGCTCGCGACCCATCTCCTGCAACATCTGGCGAGAGATACGGTTGAGTTTGTTGATGGTCTCAATCATATGCACCGGAATACGGATGGTGCGCGCCTGGTCTGCGATAGATCGGGTGATCGCCTGACGGATCCACCAGGTAGCATAGGTGGAGAACTTGTAACCACGACGGTATTCAAACTTATCTACCGCTTTCATCAGACCGATGTTGCCTTCCTGAATCAGATCCAGGAATTGCAGGCCACGGTTGGTGTATTTTTTGGCGATAGAGATAACCAGACGTAAGTTCGCTTCAACCATCTCTTTCTTCGCACGGCGGGCTTTCGCTTCACCGATGGACATACGACGGTTGATGTCTTTCACCTGCTCAATGGTCAGGCCGGTCTCTTCTTCAATCTGATGCAGTTTTTGCAGGCCGCGCTGCACATCTTCTTTCACGTCGTGCAGCTTTTCAGACCACGGCTTGTTCATCGCGATAGCGGCGTTGAACCAGGTTTCGCTGGTTTCATTGCCGGTGAAGAGGGTGATGAAGTTCTTCTTCGGCATTTTGCACTGTTCAACGCACAGCTTCATGATGATACGTTCCTGGGTACGTACGCGATCCATCATCACGCGCATGCTGTTCACCAGGTAGTCGAACTGTTTTGGCACCAGGCGGAACTGTTTGAACACTTCAGACAGCTTCAGGATCTCTTCCTGAGCGGCGGCATGGCTGCGGCCTTTCGCTTTGATAGTGTCACGCGTCACTTCGTACTGGGTACGCAGCTCGGCAAACTTCTCACGCGCCAGTTCAGGGTCGATGCTGTTATCGTCGTCGCTGCTGTCGTCGTCTTCTTCTTCATCTTCGTCTTCGTCATCATCCATCTCTTCCTGAGACAGCTCAGAACCGACGTGAGTGGCGGTTGGCGCCATGTCTTCTTCAGCGTTCGGGTCGACAAAGCCAGTGATCAGATCGGACAGACGCGCTTCTTCCGCTTCAACGCGATCGTACTGCTCCAGCAGATAGGTAATCGCTTCCGGGTATTCGGCAACAGAGCACTGAACCTGGTTGATCCCGTCTTCGATGCGTTTTGCGATGTCAATTTCGCCTTCGCGGGTCAACAGTTCAACGGTACCCATTTCGCGCATGTACATGCGGACCGGGTCAGTCGTACGCCCGATTTCAGATTCCACGCTGGACAGTACCTGTGCAGCAGCTTCTTCCGCATCTTCGTCAGTGTTGTTGGAGGTTTCAGCCAGCAACAGATCATCGGCATCCGGTGCTTCTTCCATCACCTGAATGCCCATGTCATTGATCATTTGGATGATATCTTCGATCTGATCTGAATCGACGATATCTTCCGGCAGATGGTCATTGACCTCGGCATAGGTCAGATAGCCTTGCTCCTTACCGCGTTGGACAAGAAGTTTCAGCTGTGACTGCGGGTTTTGCTCCATAAGACGGTATCCACACTTAATTCGTTTGATTGGTGTCGGCGATAGGGCTGCCAACCTTTAAAGCGAGGGCGTACTTATATTTTTGCCGCTGCCTCTCAGTGCGGCTGCCGGGGGCTTCCCGATCGATATTCGGCACTTAAGCCGTTAAATACTGTTGTCTTTGACTTATTTCTTCGCCAGTTCCTGGTTAATCATCCAGAGCTCCCGGCGTTCTTCGCTGCTCAGGCCATGTGTGCGCTCGCGAGCTATCAACTCTTCCTGGCGCAACTCAAGCATCGAATCAAACATATGGTTGAGTGAGTCGGTGAACGTTTTTTCTGCAATATCCTTATCTGCTATATCGTCCCACATCGACAGTTTTTCAAGGGTAGCGGCCTCTTTTGTGCCGCGATAATACTCTAAAAGTTGTCCGGTGGTCAGACCTGGCTGAGACAAACAAGTGTTGACCAATTCTGAAAATAAGCCAAGCCCGGGCAATTTTTCGTGGTTCAAACCCGCCAGCGACGGCACTTGCGGAGCAAGTTCGGGGTTTTGCACCAGCAACCCTATCAGTATACGCATGGTTGTGCGTTTTAGCTGAGGCGCGGTGCGTACCGTGCCGTTTTCAGCGTGTTTAGGCATTAAACGTTCAAGCTGACTGTCATCCAGAATGCCGAGCTTGTTGCCTAATTCCTGACGCAGATAGATGCGCAGCGTTTCACCGGGCACCTGGCTGATTAACGGCAGCGCCAGCGTGCTGAGCTGCGCGCGCCCGTCAGGGGTACTCAAATCAACCTGCGGCATCAGGCTGTTAAACAAAAACGTGGAGAGCGGCTGAGCCTGCTCCATCCGCGCTTCAAATGCCGCTTTACCCTCTTTACGTACCAGCGTATCCGGGTCTTCACCGTCGGGCAGGAACATAAAGCGTAGCTGACGCCCGTCGGTCATATACGGCAGCGCGGTTTCCAGCGCGCGCCAGGCGGCATCGCGTCCTGCGCGGTCACCGTCGTAACAGCAAATCACGTTGTTCGTCACGCGGAACAGCAGCTGGATATGATCCGCCGTGGTGGACGTTCCCAACGACGCAACGGCATAGTTAATGTCGTACTGCGCCAGCGCAACAACGTCCATATAGCCTTCGACGACCAGAAGACGCGGAGGTTCCGCATTATCCTGCTGTGCCTCATAAAGACCGTAAAGCTGGCGGCCCTTATGGAAAATATCGGTTTCCGGGGAGTTAAGGTATTTCGGCAGGGCATCACCCAGCACGCGACCACCAAAACCTATTACCCGGCCACGCTTGTCGCGGATCGGGAACATCACCCGTTCACGGAAGCGGTCGTAGCTTCGTCCCTGGTCGTTGGTGACCAGCATGCCTGCGTCGATGAGGGATTTACGATCTTCGCTATTGCCGCCAAAACGCTTTAATACGTTGTCCCAGCCGGGCGGGGCGTAACCAATAGCGAAACGCGCAATCACATCGTCGCTCAGTCCGCGCTTGTTCAGATACTGACGCGCAGGCTCAGCCGCAGAGTGCTTAAGAGACTGTTGGTAAAACGAATTCAGGCCATCCATCAGTTGATACAGCGTTTGCCGCTGATGGCGCTCGATCTGACTTGGCCCACTGCCCGCTTCATACGGCACTTCAAGGTTATGCATCGCCGCCAGCTCTTCGACGGTTTCAACGAACTCGAGCTTGTCGTAGTTCATCAAAAAATCGACGGCATTACCGTGTGCGCCACAGCCGAAGCAATGGTAGAACTGTTTTTCACCGTTTACGGTGAAAGAGGGGGTTTTTTCATTATGGAACGGACAGCACGCATGGTAGTTCTTGCCCTGCTTTTTTAGCTTCACCCGCGCGTCGATGAGATCGACGATGTCGGTTCTGGCAAGCAGGTCATTGATGAAAACGCGTGGGATTCTTCCGGCCATATGCCCCAAAAATTTAAGCGACTTATAAACGAAAACAAGCCGCGCATTCCTTCCGGAAGCACGGCCTTACGACTACAACTCTGTCTGTCAATTGAGGGCTGTAGCCCTCAACAGATTAGTACAGACGAGTACGGCGTGCGTTTTCGCGAGCCAGTTTCTTCGCGTGACGTTTCACAGCGGAAGCTTTAGCGCGCTTACGTTCGGTCGTTGGTTTTTCATAAAACTCACGACGACGAACTTCAGCCAGAACACCTGCTTTCTCGCATGAACGTTTGAAGCGACGCAGTGCTACGTCGAACGGCTCGTTTTCACGTACTTTAATTACCGGCATGTAACTCTCACCTTTGATAAATTCGGTTTGCCGCTGGCATCAACGCCAGCTTATTTCAAAATGGTGCGGAATTTTACTGCAAATGCTGCTGCTTTGTAAAGCACCGATGCGATTTTGAAAGGGACTTTAATAAGGGTGAGGAGTATACACGAGCCTTCCTCCTGGGGCGAACAAAGTTTTACATCAACCCGCCCAGGCTCTACACTGCGCGGTATTGAAACGAGGTAAAACAAGTCATGCGTGTACTGGGTATTGAAACATCCTGCGATGAAACCGGCATCGCCATTTACGACGACGAAAAAGGGCTTCTGGCCAACCAACTGTATAGTCAGGTGAAATTGCACGCTGACTACGGCGGCGTCGTGCCTGAACTGGCCTCTCGTGACCACGTGCGCAAAACGGTTCCCCTGATTCAGGCGGCGCTGAAAGAGGCCGGGTTAAGCTCAACCGATATTGATGCCGTGGCCTATACCGCAGGTCCGGGTCTGGTCGGCGCGCTGCTGGTCGGCGCAACGGTCGGCCGTTCTCTGGCCTTCGCGTGGGATGTGCCAGCGATTCCGGTTCACCATATGGAAGGGCATCTTCTGGCGCCGATGCTGGAAGACAATCCGCCTGCGTTCCCGTTTGTGGCGCTGCTGGTCTCCGGCGGTCATACGCAGTTGATTAGCGTCACGGGCATTGGCAAGTACGAGTTGCTGGGCGAGTCGATCGACGATGCCGCTGGTGAAGCCTTCGACAAAACCGCCAAGCTGCTGGGTCTGGATTACCCGGGCGGCCCGATGCTGTCGAAAATGGCCGCGCAGGGTACGGAAGGGCGCTTTGTCTTCCCGCGCCCAATGACTGACCGTCCGGGGCTGGATTTCAGCTTCTCCGGGCTGAAAACCTTCGCGGCGAATACCATCCGCAATAACGATGACAGTGAGCAGACGCGTGCCGATATCGCCCGCGCGTTTGAAGACGCGGTGGTGGATACGCTGATGATCAAGTGCAAACGCGCGCTGGATCAGACCGGCTTTAAGCGCCTGGTGATGGCGGGCGGCGTCAGCGCCAACCGTACGCTGCGCGCGAAGCTCGCGGAGATGATGCAAAAGCGCCGCGGGGAAGTGTTCTACGCCCGTCCGGAATTTTGTACCGATAACGGGGCGATGATCGCTTACGCCGGAATGGTACGCCTGAATGCTGGCGCAACGGCTGACCTGAGCGTGTCCGTACGTCCACGCTGGCCGCTGGCGGAACTGCCGGAGGCATAAACGGCTCTCCCGTCGTCGCGACGGGGGAGGTTTACATCCTGATGTCGAACATCTGGTTCTTGATGATCAACGAGTAAAGCTGGCAGTCGTTTTGCACATCCAGCTTTTCCATCGCCCGGATCTTATGCGCACTGACCGTTTTGATGCTCAGGTGCATATGCTGGGCAATATCCTTCAAATGTAATCCCTTACAAATCAGACGCAGCACATCAATTTCCCGCGGCGAGAGTTTTTCTATATCTGTCATCTCATGACGAAAAAGCATATTAACCAGCTGGCTTTCGATATAGATCTCCCCTTTCAGGACCGTTGCAATCGCCTGGCTTAAGGTTTTCTCGTTGATATCACGCGACAAATACGATTTCACGCCTTCCTTTAGCGCCTGACGAATAAGCATGGCGTTGGCATAGGGTGAGATCAGGATAACGTTGATCGCAGGATAGGTCTGATTGAGCCATCTCAATAGCTTCAGACCGTCCATACCCGCAAGCGGAGGTCGGCTCAGGCTGGTTGTCAGTGAATAGCCCAGGATAACGATATCGGGGTGATGCTGGCCCAGAAGCGAAAGAAGTTCAGCGGAAGAGGCAGCCTCTCCGGTTAGCACACACCTCTGATTCATGCCGGAGGTGGGTAACGAGAGCGCTGGCATCATTGAGGATAAGCCGCGACGAATCAACGAGGATTCTTCAGCGATAACGATTTTAATGTCCATAATGCTGCGTTGTATTACCCTTTCATGATAATGGCGGGGCCAACGGCGGTTGGAACACCTCGCAAGATATATCGTTATTAAAATCCAGGTCGCGTTAAAATCGCAGCAGCGATGAGAATATTTTTAACGGCGGCGCATGTTGATTATTTCATTATGATTAATGCTTACGTTTTTTGTATCTGAGTGTATCCTCGCATTGCGAAATATAAAATATCATGATGTAGAATTTTCTTATTTAATGAGAGAAATGTCTGTCCCACAGATCAGGCTGCTCTTATTCTTCACGGTGCATATATCAGAGAGAGTGAAAAAGGAGAAATTTCAATTCACAAAGGAACCGTGAGTATCATGAAGAAAAGTGCCCTGTCTCTTTTTATTTGTGCGGCAATTTCATTTTCTGCTGCGGCTGAATATTCTGTGCAAAACGAGTTGGCACAGGATAATGCTACCTACAACGCAATTGTAGTCAAACTAAAGCCGACGACAGGTTTGTTAAAAGCGACAAACAATAAAATTACCCTGAGCGACACTTCCCTTACACCAACTAATATGTTCAGGCCGACTAATCTGCGTAGTTCAGCCCAGTCATCCGAGTTGACGGAACTCAATAAGCGCTATGGCTTCGACCGCTATCTGCGCATCGCGTTACCGAAAGAGAAAAGCCAGGATAAAACATATATTAACCATATTATTACAGAGCTGGAGCAGAATCAGAACGTCGAGCTGGTTTATCCGGAGGCCGAACCGGTATCGTTGGATGTCACGGCTCTTGCGTCGTCGTTGAAGTCTTCGGTGAATGGAAATTTAACGGCTGCCGCAGCGCCGGATTTCCGCAATAAGCAGGATTATCTCAAAGCTCCGGATGTTAAACGCACCGGTTATTATATGGGTGGCGTTAACCGCGAGAGCGTCGATCACTATGCAGGCAGTGCGGGTGAGGGGGTGACGATTATTTCAACGGAGATTTATCCCTGGAACAGCAACCATATCAACTTACCGCCGATAAGCCTCAGTTCAGGAAAGACGACTTATATTGATAAGCAGGATCATGACACCGCCTCAGTCGGGATTATGGCGGCGAAAGATATTGGCACCGGTATTCGGGGGATCAGCTGGAAAAGCCGACTGGGGTATTCTGCCTCAGCGCATAATAACCTCTATAATTTAATTCCGCAGTTAAACGCTGGCGATGTGGTGCAGATCGGGATTCACGTAGCGGGCGGTTATCCCGCGGGTTGTACGAAGGATTGCTGGATCGCAATGGAGTCTGAGCCTGCCTATTACGATGTGATTAAAGCGCTGACGGATAAAGGCATTTACGTTATTGAGGCGGCAGGTAACGGGAATGTCAACCTGGACAGCCCGGGGTTCCGGGGGGCGTTTGATGTCAATGTGCGGGACTCCGGGGCTATCCTGGCCGGGGCGTTTTGTGCAAAAGACGGTAAAAAAGCGTCGTTCAGCACCTATGGCTCGCGCGTCACCAGCGCTGCATGGGGCTGCTGGGATGTGGTGACCACAGGGTATGGCGATCTTTATAAAAATGCGGGCGCTAACGATTTTTATACCTCGACGTTTGGGGGAACCTCTTCCGCGAACCCGATTATTGCGGGTGTGGTAGCAAGCCTGTCAGGTATCGCCAAAGCCAACGGTATTACCGTGACGCCGCGTCAGATGCGTCAGATCCTGGCGGAGACCGGTACGCCACTGGCGAACGGAGATTCGGCAAAAGTGGGGACTCAGCCTGATATGGAACGTGCTGTCGCCCGTATTTTGGCGCTAAAAGACGGTGGCACGCCTGCCGCACCGGCCCCAACGGCGGTTGCTGGCGCGGATCATACCATGGTTTCACCGACCACGGGCGTGAGCACCTACCCGCTGGACGGCAGCAAGAGCCTGAATGCCAAATCGTATAACTGGAGTGTGACGAAAGGGGCGGAAACCTTCTCCCTGGAGGCAACACTCAACGGCACGCTGGTGAAAAGCGTGGACAGCGCACATGCCTATGCCGTCATTCCTGCCAACAGCGAGGGGGAAGCGACCTTTACGCTGACGACGACCGGCGCGGATGGGCGAACCGCGACGGACAGTATGACCATTAACGTCAGTAAGCCAGCGGTGCCTGCGACGGATGACACTCCGGCTAAGGATGACACTCCGACGACGGATGATACCCCTGCGACGGATGATACCCCGGCGACGGATGACACTCCGGTAAATCCAGCGGCGCCCGCCTATAACGCTAAAATTGCCTATCCAATCCAGTGCACCAAAGTGTCTTACAACGGTAAAGTTTGGTTCAACCAGTGGTATGTCAACCCGGGACAGGAAACGCCGGGCACCGGCGGCCAGTGGGGTGCATGGCGCGAACAGGGTGCTGCCAATAACAGCTGTAAATAACCCTCACGGCCTGGCGCTATGCCAGGCCTTTTTTCAGAACAGCAGCATCCCTTTCTCTTCCAGAAACGCAATAATCGTCGCCAGACCGTCACCCGCCTTCAGGTTGGTAAACGTCCACGGACGCTCGCCGCGCATGCGGTTGGTATCGCGCTCCATCACTTCCAGCGACGCACCCACGTACGGCGCGAGATCGGTTTTGTTGATCACCAGAAAGTCGGATTTGGTGATCCCCGGTCCGCCCTTGCGTGGGATTTTTTCCCCTTCGGCCACGTCGATCACGTAGATGGTCAGGTCCGCCAGCTCCGGACTGAAGGTCGCGCTCAGGTTGTCGCCGCCGCTTTCCACGAAGATCAGATCCAGATTGCCGAATTTCTCGCTTAACGCTTCCACCGCCGCCAGATTCATTGAAGCATCTTCCCGGATAGCGGTATGCGGGCAGCCGCCCGTCTCCACGCCCACGATGCGCTCCGGCTCCAGCGCACCCGCCTCGGTCAGGATGCGCTGATCTTCTTTGGTGTAGATATCGTTGGTCACCACCGCAAGATGGTAGGTGTCGCGCATCGCCTTGCAGAGCGCTTCCAGCAGCGCGGTTTTGCCCGACCCTACCGGGCCACCCACGCCCACGCGCAAGGGATGTTTGTAATCAGCCATGTTGACTCCTCAGGAACGGAATAATCGTGAATATTGGGTTTCGTGGCGCGCGGAGGCGATGGCAGAGAGCGGCGTCGCTGCCCCCAGCGCGTCGTCGCCACCTAAAAATGCCTGTTCAAAACCAGCGGCGTAGTGGTCACTCAGGTCGATAATCAGCTGTTGTGCCGCCTGCTGACCAAACGGCACCAGCTTGACGCCCGCCATCACCGCGCTCTCAATCCAGCTATAGCCGAGGCTCAGCGCCAGCTCGCGCGCGCTAATGCCCCAGCGCACGCCGAGCCACGCCATGCCGCTAAGCTGGCTTTGCATAAACAGCGGTAGCCATTCGGGCGGACAGTCAGGCTCCCAGCTCTTAATCAGTCGCGTAAAGGCCGCCCCGCGGTTGCGCTCCTCTTCGCGCAGCTCGCACGTTTCCCGGCAGGCGAGCAGGTATGCCGTCCAGCATTTCGCATGTGTAAGATCGCTACGCTCACTGGCCTGATAAAGACGGATAAACAGCGGCAGATCCACGCAGAAAAAGCTCTGCTCCATCTGCTGGATCTGCCAGCGCTTGAAGGCCCCTGCGTCCGTGACCCAGCCCGCTTCCACGGCCCACTCCAGCCCCTGCGACCAGGTAAACGACCCGACCGGAAGGCTGCTGCTGGAGAGCTGCATCAGGCGCAGCCGCTGGCGGGCGTGCTCCATCAGGCGATCAGCGCCAGCAGAGCGGAGGCAATCAACCCGCCGCCGAAGGTTTTACGCAGGCCGTCGTGACGGCGCAGCAGCCGCCCCGCGGCAAAGCTGGCGCACAGCACCGTGGCGCTGGCGAGCATAAACCCGCTGGTGAACAGCCAGAAGCTGTGGCCGGACATCTCCACCCCGTGCGCCCAGCCGTGGAACATCGCCAGGGCAGGCACCGCCAGCAGCAGGCGGTTTTCAGTCTTAAACATCATCACGCCGCAGACCGCCAGCGAGGCGATAATCAGCATCTCCATGCCGCTAAAGCCGCCGAGCAGGCTGCCCGCAACGGCGCCAGCAAGCATCATCCCGAGCGTCGCAAACGGCAGCAGGCGTTTGCGGCCGCTCAGTGCCGAGAGCACGCCCGCGCCCGTCAGCATCAGCAGGTGATCAAACCCGGTCAGCGGGTGGAGAAACCCGGCCTGAAAGCTGTCGGTACCGTGTCCCGGATGGGCAAGCGCCGGAACGGAAAAAGCCAGCAGTAACAAGGGCAAATACTTACGCATGATGAGTCCTTAATGTGAATGAGCGTGAGAGTGGCTATGGCTGTGGGCATCGCTGGTGTAAGCGCCCGCTTCCGGTTCAAACGGCAGGCTGGCGAAGGCCACCTCCAGCCCGAACTGACGCAGCATGTCGTCGAGGACGTGGTCGTGGTGATAGCGCAGTTCGCCGGGCATGATTTGCAGCGGCACGTGACGGTTACCCAGGTGATAACAGGCGCGGGCGAGCAGGAACGGGTCGGCGCAGCGCACCACGGAAACCGACTCCGGGGCGGCGATCACTTCGATCACTTCGCTGCCGTCGTCGGTAGTCAGCAGATCCCCGCCGCGCAGCAGCAAACCGCGCGGTAGCATTAGCCCGGCTTCGCGACCGTCGTTCAGCGCCACGCGGGCGCGGCTTTTCACCCGCACGTCAATCGGCAGCGTGACGCTGGCGGTAATCGGGTGCGCGTGGTCAAGGCGTTGGGTTAAACAGATCATTATCACTCCTCAAAACAGAAAATAGCGTTGCGCCATCGGCAGAACCTCTGCCGGTTCGCTGGTGATCAGTTCGCCGTCGACGCGCACCTCATAGGTTTGCGAGTCAACGGTGATATTCGGCTGTAAATCGTTGTGGATCATGTCGGCCTTTTTCACCGTCCGGCAGCCTCTCACCACTGCGGTGGCGCTTTGCAGGTTGAGCTGCTGCGGAATGCCGCTGGCATGAGCCGCCTGCGAGATAAACGTCAGCCGCGTGGCGTGGCGCGCGGCACCAAGGGCACCAAACATCGGGCGGTAATGCACCGGCTGCGGCGTGGGGATCGAGGCGTTGATATCGCCCATCGGCGCGCAGGCGATCATCCCGCCTTTGACGATGGTGGCGGGTTTAACGCCAAAGAACGCCGGGGACCAGACCACCAGATCCGCCAGCTTGCCCGCCTCAATCGATCCCACTTCATGGGCAATGCCGTGGGTCAGCGCCGGGTTGATGGTGTATTTGGCGACATAGCGCTTCACGCGGAAGTTATCGTTTTCGCCCGTCTCTTCCGGCAGTGCGCCGCGCTGCACCTTCATGCGGTGCGCCACCTGCCAGGTGCGGATAATCACTTCCCCCACGCGGCCCATCGCCTGTGAATCTGAAGAGGTGAGCGAGAACGCGCCGATATCGTGCAGCACGTCTTCGGCGGCGATGGTCTCCCGGCGAATGCGGGATTCGGCAAACGCCACGTCCTCGGCGATATCCGGGTCGAGATGATGACAGACCATCAGCATGTCCAGATGCTCGTCGATGGTGTTGACCGTGTAAGGCAGCGTCGGGTTGGTGGAAGAGGGCAGAATATTTGGGTGCGCGCAGGCGGTGATGATATCCGGCGCATGGCCGCCGCCCGCGCCTTCGGTGTGGAAGGTGTGGATGGTGCGCCCGCCGATGGCCGCCAGCGTATCTTCGACAAAACCGGACTCGTTCAGCGTATCGCTGTGCAGCGCCACCTGAATGTCCATCTCTTCGGCCACCTCCAGCGAGCAGTTGATCGCGGCGGGCGTCGCGCCCCAGTCCTCGTGGATCTTAAGCCCGATAGCGCCTGCCGCGATCTGCTCGCGCAGGGCGTCCGGGTTTGAACCGTTCCCTTTGCCCAGCAGGCCAAAATTCACCGGCAGCGTATCGGCGGCCTGCAACATGCGGGCGATATACCACGGCCCCGGCGTACAGGTGGTGGCGTTCGTACCTGCCGCGGGGCCGGTGCCGCCGCCGATCATGGTGGTGACGCCAGACACCAGCGCCTCTTCCGCCTGTTGCGGACAGATCCAGTGGATGTGGGTGTCGATCCCGCCAGCGGTGACGATCTTCCCTTCGGCGGCGATCACTTCCGTTGCCGCGCCAATCGGGATCGTCACGCCGGGTTGGATGTCCGGGTTTCCGGCTTTGCCGACGGCGAAGATCCGCCCGTTCCTGACGCCAATATCGGCCTTCACGATCCCCCAGTGATCGACGATCAGCGCATTGGTGAGCACCAGATCCACACACTCTTCGGCGGTCATCTGCCCCTGGCCCATGCCGTCGCGGATCACCTTTCCGCCGCCGAATTTGACCTCTTCGCCGTAGATGGTGAGATCGTCTTCCACTTCGATCCACAGTTCGCTGTCCGCCAGCCTTACCTTATCGCCAGTGGTGGGGCCGAACATATCGGCATACGCCTGGCGCGAAATCTCAGCCATGTTTCACCTCGCCCATTACCTCGCCGCGAAAGCCAAAAATGCGCTGCTCGCCCGTCACCTGCACCAGCGTCACTTCCCGCTTCTGGCCCGGCTCGAAGCGCACGGCGGTGCCCGCCGGAATGTTCAGCCGGTAGCCTTTAGTGCCTTCGCGGTCAAACTTCAGCGCCGGGTTGACCTCGTAAAAGTGGTAGTGCGAGCCGACCTGGATCGGCCTGTCGCCGTGGTTTTCAACAATCACGCTTCGGGTTTCGCGCCCGACGTTGATCGCAATAGTGCCGGGCTGGATCTGGTATTCCCCTGGGATCATCACGCGCTCCTCACACGATCGGGTTGTGGACGGTGACGAGCTTGGATCCGTCCGGGAAGGTGGCCTCCACCTGTATATCCGGGATCATCTCCGGCACGCCATCCATCACCTGATCGCGCCTCAGGACGTGGCGGCCCGCCTCCATCAGCGAGGCGACGGTTTCGCCATCGCGCGCGCCTTCCATAATAAAGGCGCTGATCAGCGCGACCGATTCCGGGTAATTGAGCTTTACCCCGCGCGCCAGGCGGCGCTCAGCAACCAGCGCAGCGGTGAACAGCAACAGCTTGTCTTTTTCTCTGGGTGTCAGTTCCATAGCGTTTCTCTTATGTCTGCCAGATACGCGGCGAACAGGCGGTTTTGGTGGTGAGAAGCGGGCGAAGCGACTGCCAGATATCGCGCATCACCCGCTGGCAAATCAGGTTGTCGTGGGAGAGAAAACGCACCGACAGCAGGTCATCGGTGAGTGTTGCCCCGGCATAATTTTCCAGTGGCGCGAGCAGCGCGCGCACCGCTTCGAGGTGAACATCGGTAGCCGGATAGAACAGCAGGGTGCCGCTCCACGGTTTACCGGCGACGGGCGTAAGGTCGCCATCGCTGAGATGCAGCCGCTCAATCAGTTGCGGTTCGTCATCCACCCACACCTCCAGGCGACTCTCCAGCGTGCCGTGGGTGAAGGTTTCGTTTATCACCGGACGGCCCAGGCAGTACAGCTCCCACGCCAGCAGCGTGCTGGAAGCCTTCAGGTGGAAAACGGAACGCAGCGCGGCATTCGCGCCGGGAAAGAGAATGGTGTCCTGCGGCAGCCACTCCAGCGTGGCATCTTCGTCGAGGTAAAAATGTTGACTCAGACGTGCCTGCGGACCGCTGCTGCGGTAGAACTTGCTGGCGCCGGGCATGGTGATAAGCGCGTGGCTTTTGGCGTCGAGCCGCACGGAGATATCCAGCGTATCGCCGCCCACAATTCCGCCTGGCGGGTGCAGCAGGTAAAGGTGGCAGGTTTCCCCTTCGGGATAAAACGGACGCTGAACGGTGAGCGGTCCGGTGTGACGCGCGGCATGGAGGCGGGTTTTCTCAGGGGTATGACAAAACTGGAGGGCAAGCGAGGCCTGCCAGCCTTTGTATGAATTATCAGTGACCTGAGTTGCTAACATGGTGCTTCCATTCGCGCGCCAGAGGGATACTTTTCAGTATGCCCTAGCGGAAATGAAGGCTGTCATATGACTCGCTTATGGATAAGGACGCTGTTACTGACGTCGCGCGCTTTATTCTGGCTCTTTTTTCTTTCTTTTGAGCTTCGTCCAGATCTTGGTTTCCTGACGACGCCACAGGCGCTGAATGTTGTCGTGATGGCGCAACAGGATCAGACAGGAGAGCATCGACACCGGGAAGGTAAACTGCGGTTTGAACCACCAGACATAGAACGGGGCGATCAGCGCGCTGACGATGGCGCCCAGCGACGAATAACCGCTTAGCAGGATGGTCAGCAGCCAGGTCCCGGCCATGACGCCGGTTAAGTCCCAGCCGATCGGCGCAATCGCGCCAAACGCGGTGGCAACGCCTTTACCGCCTTTAAAACCAAAGAAAACCGGCCAGATATGGCCGACGCAGGCGGCGATGGCAATCAGCCCCAGCCAGAAGGGTGTAACGCCGAGCGCATACGCGCCCCAGACGGGAAGCATTCCTTTCAGAACATCAAAAATCAAAACCGCTACGGCTGCTCCCTTGCCGCCAATTCGTAGTACATTGGTCGCCCCCGGATTCCCGGAACCACTTTCACGCGGGTCAGGCAACCCGGCGATGCGGCAGACCAGAATGGCGCTGGAGATTGAGCCGCAAAGGTAGGCGAGGATAATCATTCCAGGCGCGATTGCACTCATAACGCTGTTCCGTTTTGAAAATGTATCTGTATTCTCAGCATCTGTGGATAATACGCATAATTCGCCGGAAGTGGTATCCGGTTTAGCCAAAAAGCAGGCAGGTCGTGATGGATATTGTATTTATAGAGCAACTTTCGGTAATCACCACAATTGGTGTTTACGACTGGGAACAGACCATCGAGCAGAAACTGGTGTTCGATATCGAAATGGGCTGGGATAACCGCAAGTCAGGGAAAAGCGACGATGTGAATGACTGTCTGAGCTACGCCGACATCAGTGAAACGGTCATTGGCCATGTGGAAGGGCAACGTTTTGCGCTGGTGGAACGCGTGGCGGAAGAGGTGGCGGAGCTGCTGCTGACCAAGTTTAACTCACCGTGGGTACGCATCAAACTGAGCAAGCCGGGTGCGGTGGCGCGCGCCGCCAACGTGGGCGTCATTATTGAGCGTGGCACAAATCTGAAAGGAAAGATTTAACGTCATAATAGCTAAACCATTTTAGGTTATACCGGTCTTAAAACCGTATCTTTCACGGTTGTCCGTGTGGGCACCGTTTTTTATATCTTTTTTTAGGGGTTTATAGATGAGCGATATGCACTCGCTGCTGGTGGCGGCAATACTGGGTGTGGTCGAAGGATTGACGGAGTTTTTGCCGGTGTCCAGTACGGGCCATATGATTATCGTTGGCCATCTTCTTGGCTTTGAAGGCGATACCGCAAAGACGTTTGAGGTGGTGATTCAGCTCGGCTCTATTCTGGCGGTAGTCGTGATGTTCTGGCGTCGTCTGTTTGGTCTGATCGGCATCCACTTCGGGCGTTTGCCGCAGCGTGAAGGCGAAAGCAAGGGCCGCCTGACGCTGATTCATATTCTGCTGGGGATGATCCCGGCGGTGGTGCTGGGGCTGGTATTCCACGACACCATTAAATCGCTCTTTAACCCGATTAACGTGATGTACGCCCTGGTCGTCGGCGGTTTCCTGCTGATTGCCGCAGAAGTGCTGAAGCCAAAAACCCCGCGTGCGGAAGGCCTGGACGATATGACGTATCGCCAGGCGTTTATGATTGGCTGCTTCCAGTGTCTGGCGCTGTGGCCGGGCTTCTCCCGTTCAGGGGCCACCATTTCCGGCGGGATGCTGATGGGCGTGAGCCGTTACGCGGCGTCTGAGTTCTCGTTCCTGCTGGCGGTACCGATGATGATGGGCGCCACCGCGCTGGATCTCTACAAAAGCATCGGCTTCCTGACCGTGGGCGACATTCCGATGTTCGCCGTGGGCTTTATCACCGCCTTTATTGTGGCGCTGATTGCCATCAAAACCTTCCTGCAACTGATTAAGCGTATCTCATTTATTCCGTTCGCGATCTACCGCTTTATCGTTGCCGCTGCGGTGTACGTGGTCTTCTTCTGATAACGGGTTGCCCTCACTCTTTCGGCTGAGGGCAACGTTTTTCCTTCCACACCGCGACCGCATCAATCCGCCGTTTCGTCAGCTCTTCGCGGATCGCCGGGCCTTTATATCCTGCCTCTACCACATCTTTCGTCGGCACCGCTTTCGCGACGTCCCACGCCTCACGCAGCAAACGACCCTGCGGATAATCGGACGCTTCAAACCCGGTGCGGCCACGTACGTCGGCTTCGCTGGTGAGGGCGATCTGCTCCACGCGCTGCGGCTTGCGCCAGGCGTCGATGTTATCGAACAGCTTCACGATGGTGGCGGGCTTCAGGATTGGGAAGGTGTGGATCAGGTCGTGAAATTCAGCGACCAGTTTTGCCAGATCGCGAATGTCATTCGGCACGCGCAGGCGCTGGCAAAGTCCTTCAACCAGCTTCACCCCAGCCGGACCGTGCCCGTGGTGGCGTGGCCACAGTTCCTTAGGCGTTAACCCTTTGCCGAGGTCATGGCAGAGGGTGGAGAAGCGCACGTCCACCTCAGGGCTGAGCATGGCGGCCATGCTCAGCGTCATCAGAGTGTGAACGCCGGTATCAATTTCCGGGTGCCATTTCGCCGGGGCGGGCACGCCAAACAGGGCGTCTATTTCCGGGAACAGCACCTTCAGCGCCCCGCAGTCGCGAAGGACCTGGAAAAAGACCTGTGGATTGCGGGTGGTCAGGGCATTTTCAGTCTCTTTCCAGACGCGTTCTGGCGTCAGGTGTTCCAGCTCACCCGCGTCGGTCATGGCCGTCATCAGCGCCATTGTCTCGTCGGCGATACGGAAGCTGAGATGGGCATAACGGGCGGCAAAACGCGCCACGCGCAGCACCCGAAGCGGATCTTCAGAAAAGGCGGGGGAGATATGGCGTAAAAGACGGTCGCGCAGATCGTTCTGGCCGCCGTAAGCATCGATGATATGACCGTTTTCGTCCTGCGCCAGGGCGTTAATGGTGAGATCGCGGCGCAATAAGTCTTGCTCCAGCGTCACATCCGGCGCGGCATAGCAGGTGAAGCCGGTATAACCGGAACCGGATTTCCGTTCGGTGCGTGCCAGGGCGTACTCTTCCCGGCTTTGCGGATGGAGGAACACAGGAAAATCGCGGCCTACCTGCTGGTAGCCCGCGTCAATCATCGCTTCGGGCGTGGCACCGACCACGACCCAGTCTTTATCTTTGACCGGCAGACCTAATAACGCATCACGTACCGCACCACCGACCAGATAACTCTTCACGCCAACACTCCCGTTTTCTCTTTTCGCAAGATGATACGTAAGTGTGGCAGAGAAGACGAGTTAGTTCATCCAGCGGTCTTTACGTTTACGGCTTGGGATAAGGTGAGGAAGCACCAGACCCAGCACCAGACCTACGCCCAGCACGCCGCCGCCATACATAAACCACTGCATGATGATGGTGCGCTGTTTGTCATCCAGCTGTAGATTAGCGGCGTTCACTTTCTTCTGCGCCACAATCAGCTCGTTTTTCAGCTTCTGATTTTCGTCTTTCAGACCGGCGATCACGCTGTCGCTTTGCGCCACTTTTTGCTGCATCTCTGCGGTACGCTGGTTCCAGGTGCCGTCGATGTTGTTCAGCTTATCGGTCAGGGTTTTCACCTGATTTTCCAGATCCGGCACGCGGGTGCGCAGGCTTGGCACTGTGCTCAGCTCTTTCAGCGGGATCCACGAGGTGCGGCCAGAGCTGTCACGAACCTGGCCGTAATTGGTGTCTGCGTTAGTTTGCAGTAGCGTCACTTCCTCGCCGGCATTTACCGTACCCACGAGGCGATAATTGTCTCCAGGGCCGCTGCGTACCCAGGTGTTCAGTTCATCAGAAACGTAACGTTTCTCTTCAGCGTGGACCGCGGTTGCGGCGCTAAAAGCGAGTAAAGTAAGTCCAATCAGGCGTAATTTAAGCATATCAGTCGTTATTTTCATAAAAAGTGGAACGATAGTAGTGGCATCAGTGTCGCTACGCAAAGGATTCATCATCAATCGGAATCATCTGTGTCATGATTTCCACCGCTTTAAACTTTTACGCCCGTCAAATTGCTCATTGCGTGGCAATTTGGCGCAAAATACTATGTACTGACAAACAAATGGCGAGGAAGTTCGCCTTCATCGACGCGTCTGTGACGCACGCAAAAGTACAAGGCTATGGCACAAGAGATCGAATTAAAGTTTATCGTCGAAAAAGACAGCGCTGACGCGCTCCGCCAGCATCTGAATACGCTGTCCGGCGAGCACCATGAACCCGTACAGCTGCTCAACATCTATTACGAAACGCCGGACAACTGGCTGCGCAACCACGATATGGGCCTGCGTATCCGTGGTGCGAACGGGCGCTACGAGATGACGATGAAAATCGCCGGTCGCGTGGTGGGCGGTTTGCACCAGCGTCCGGAATACAATATCGACATCAGTAAGCCAGAACTTGAGCTGGATCGTTTTCCGGCGGAAGTGTGGCCGGAAGGGACGCTGCCCGCAACGCTGTCGGCAGAGGCGCAACCGCTGTTCAGCACCGATTTCTGGCGCGAGAAATGGCTGGTGACGGAAGGCAAGAGCCGCATTGAGATCGCCTTTGACCGCGGTGAAATTAAGGCGGGTGATGAGCAGGAGCCGATCTGCGAGCTGGAGCTTGAACTGCTGGAAGGCGAGGCGAGCGACGTGCTGAAGCTGGCGCGCAAGCTGGTGAACCAGCCTGGTCTGCGTCAGGGCAGCCTGAGTAAAGCGGCGCGCGGCTATCACCTGGCCGCCGGAAATGCGCCGCGCGTGCTGCGAGAAACCCCGATTCTGCGCGTTGTGCCGAAAGCCTCCGTGGAGCAGGGCATGGAAGCGGCGCTTGAACTGGCGCTCTCACAGTGGCAATACCACGAGGAGCTGTGGGCGCGTAATGTGAAAAATGCCAAAAAACAGGTGCTGGCCGCTATGGGGCTGGTGCGTCATACCCTGGCGCTGTTCGGCGGTATCGTACCGCGTAAAGCCAGCGCTCACTTACGTGATCTGCTCACTCAAACCGAAACGCTGATGCTTTCCGACGTGTCGGCACAAACGGCGATCTACAGCCCGCAAAATGCCAGCGCGAAACTGGCGCTGACCGAATTTCTGGTGACGCGTGGCTGGCGCACGTTCCTTGATGCGAAAGGGCAGACCAAAATCGCGGAAAACTTCAAACGCTTTGCGGATATCCATCTTTCCCGCCACGCGGCCGAGCTGAGAACCACCTTCGCGCATCCGCTGGGCGACCAGTATGGCGACCAGCTTCCCCGTCTGGCGCGTAACATCGACAGCATGTTGCTGTTGTCAGGTGCGTATGAGGGCGTGAAGGCGCAGGCCTGGCTGGAGAACTGGCAGGGGCTTCAGCATGCCATCGAGACCCGTCAGCAGATTGAGATCGAGCATTTCCGCAACGAAGCCATTTCACAGGATCCGTACTGGCTGCACAGCGGAAAACGTTAATTCTGGCAAGGAACCTCTGATATGCCGCTTTCTTCGCAGTTACAGCAGCACTGGCAGACCGTTTGCGAACGCCTGCCTGAGTCGTTACCCGCGTCATCGTTAAGCGAGCAGGCGAAAAGCGTGCTCATCTTCAGTGATTTTGTGCAGGAGAGCGTCAGTGCCTACCCGGACTGGCTGACAGCGCTGGAAAGCGCGCCGCCGCAGGCTGACGAGTGGCGGCATTATGCTGGCTGGCTGCACACCGCGCTGGAGGAGGTGGCGGATGAGCCGACGCTGATGCGCGTTCTGCGTCAGTTCCGCCGCCGGGTGATGGTACGCATTGCCTGGGCGCAGGCGCTGGAGCTGGTGAGCGAAGAGAGCACCTTGCAGCAGCTGAGCGAGCTGGCGCAGACGCTGATTGTCGCCGCGCGGGACTGGCTCTACGCCGCCTGCTGTAAAGAGTGGGGCACGCCGTGCAGCGAAGACGGGGTTCCGCAACCGCTGTTGATTCTGGGGATGGGCAAGCTGGGCGGCTGCGAGCTGAACTTCTCCTCAGACATCGACCTGATTTTTGCCTGGCCAGAGAACGGCTCCACGCGCGGCGGTCGTCGCGAGCTGGATAACGCCCAGTTCTTTACTCGCCTGGGGCAGCGGCTGATTAAGGCGCTGGATCAGCCCACGCAGGATGGTTTTGTTTACCGCGTGGACATGCGCCTGCGTCCGTTTGGCGACAGCGGTCCGCTGGTGCTGAGCTTTGCGGCGCTGGAGGATTATTACCAGGAGCAGGGCCGCGACTGGGAGCGTTATGCGATGGTCAAAGCGCGGATCATGGGCGACAGCGATGATGCCTACGCCAACGAGCTGCGCGCCATGCTGCGCCCGTTTGTGTTCCGCCGCTACATCGACTTCAGCGTGATCCAGTCTCTGCGTAACATGAAAGGGATGATTGCCCGCGAAGTACGCCGCCGTGGTCTGAAGGACAACATCAAGCTCGGCGCGGGCGGTATTCGTGAGATCGAATTTATCGTCCAGGTCTTCCAGCTGATACGCGGCGGGCGTGAACCCTCTCTGCAATCCCGCTCGCTGTTGCCGACGCTGAGCGCCATCGATCAGCTGCATCTGCTGCCGGAAGGCGACGCGCAAACGCTGCGTGAGTCTTATCTCTTCCTGCGTCGTCTGGAAAATTTGCTGCAAAGTATCAACGACGAACAGACCCAGACGTTACCGGGGGATGAGCTGAACCGGGCGCGTCTGGCCTGGGGGATGCGCGTGGACGACTGGGCGGCGTTGACGGAACGGCTGGAAGCCCATATGGCGGGCGTGCGCCGCATCTTTAACGATTTGATCGGCGACGACGAAAGTGAATCGCAGGACGATGCGCTCTCCGAGCACTGGCGCGAACTGTGGCAGGACGCGCTCCAGGAAGATGACACCACGCCGGTACTGGCGCACTTAAGCGACGACGCGCGCCATCGCGTGGTGGCGTTGATTGCCGATTTCCGCCTCGAACTGAACAAACGCGCCATTGGCCCGCGCGGTCGTCAGGTGCTGGATCAACTGATGCCGCATCTGCTGAGCGATGTCTGTTCCCGCGAGGACGCGCCGGTGCCGCTGTCGCGCATGATGCCGCTGCTGAGCGGGATCGTCACGCGTACCACTTACCTGGAACTGCTGAGCGAGTTTCCCGGCGCGCTGAAGCACCTGATTTCCCTCTGCGCCGCCTCGCCAATGGTGGCGAACAAGCTGGCGCGTTATCCGCTGCTGCTGGATGAACTGCTCGATCCGAATACGCTCTATCAGCCGACGGCGACGGACGCCTACCGTGACGAGCTGCGTCAGTATCTGCTGCGCGTGCCGGAAGAGGACGAAGAGCAACAGCTTGAGGCGCTGCGTCAGTTTAAGCAGGCGCAGATGCTGCGCGTGGCGGCGGCAGATATCGCCGGTACGCTGCCGGTGATGAAAGTGAGCGATCACTTAACCTGGCTGGCGGAAGCGATCATCGACGCGGTTGTCCATCAGGCGTGGGTGCAGATGGTGGCCCGCTACGGGCAGCCGAAGCACCTTGCCGACCGCGAAGGTCGCGGTTTTGCGGTGGTCGGCTACGGCAAGCTGGGCGGCTGGGAGCTGGGCTACAGCTCCGATCTGGATCTGATTTTCCTCCACGACTGCCCGGCGGACGTGATGACCGACGGCGAGCGTGAAATCGACGGGCGGCAGTTCTATTTGCGCCTGGCCCAACGCATTATGCACCTGTTCAGTACTCGCACTTCATCCGGCATTCTGTATGAAGTGGATGCGCGTCTGCGCCCGTCCGGCGCGGCAGGCATGCTGGTCACTTCGACGGAGGCTTTTGCCGACTATCAGAAGAACGAAGCCTGGACTTGGGAGCATCAGGCGCTGGTGCGCGCCCGCGTGGTGTACGGCGATCCGCAGCTCAAAACGCAGTTCGATGCGATTCGCAAAGCGGTCATGACGACCCCGCGCGAGGGCAGTACGCTGCAAACCGAAGTGCGGGAAATGCGGGAGAAGATGCGCGCGCACCTTGGCAACAAACATCGCGATCGCTTTGATATTAAAGCCGATGAAGGCGGCATTACTGATATCGAGTTTATCACTCAGTACCTGGTGCTGCTGCACGCGCACGACAAGCCGAAGCTGACCCGCTGGTCGGATAATGTGCGCATTCTGGAACTGCTGGCGCAGAACGACATTATGGATGAGCAGGAGGCGCAGGCGTTAACCCGCGCCTACACCACGCTGCGTGATGAGTTGCACCATCTGGCGTTGCAGGAACAGCCGGGCCATGTGGCGCTGGACTGTTTCACCGATGAACGCGAGCAGGTGACCACAAGCTGGCAGAAGTGGCTGGTGGAACCGTGCGTAACAAAACAAGTGTGATATTATCGCGCGCAAATTGTGAATCTTTCTGGAGTCAGGAATGAAAGTAACACTGCCAGAGTTTGAACGTGCTGGAGTTATGGTTGTCGGTGATGTGATGCTGGATCGCTACTGGTATGGGCCGACCAGCCGTATCTCTCCGGAAGCGCCGGTGCCGGTAGTTAAGGTCGACACCATTGAAGAGCGTCCAGGCGGCGCGGCAAACGTGGCGATGAACATAGCCTCGCTGGGCGCGCATTCGCGTCTGGTCGGCCTGACCGGCATTGACGATGCGGCGCGTGCCCTGAGTCAGTCGCTGGCGGACGTGAACGTGAAGTGCGACTTCGTTTCTGTCCCGACACACCCAACCATCACCAAGCTGCGCGTGCTTTCGCGTAACCAGCAGCTGATCCGCCTCGATTTCGAAGAAGGGTTCGAAGGCGTCGATCCTGAGCCGCTGCACGAGCGCATTAGCCAGGCGCTGGGCAATATCGGCGCGCTGGTGCTGTCTGATTATGCCAAAGGCGCGCTGGCGAGCGTGCAGACCATGATCCAGCTGGCGCGTAAAGCCAGCGTACCGGTACTGATCGACCCGAAAGGCACCGATTTTGAGCGCTATCGCGGCGCAACCCTGCTGACGCCAAATCTCTCTGAGTTCGAAGCGGTGGCGGGCAAGTGCAAAACTGAAGAAGAGCTGGTTGAGCGCGGCATGAAAATTATCGCTGATTTTGAGCTGTCAGCGCTGCTGGTGACCCGTTCCGAACAGGGCATGACGCTGCTGCAACCGGGCAAGGCGCCGCTGCATATGCCAACCCAGGCGCAGGAAGTGTATGACGTGACCGGTGCCGGTGATACGGTGATTGGCGTGCTGGCGGCGACGCTGGCGGCGGGTAACTCCCTGGAAGAAGCCTGCTACTTTGCGAACGCCGCGGCGGGCGTGGTCGTCGGTAAACTCGGCACCTCCACCGTTTCGCCAATCGAGCTGGAAAACGCGGTGCGTGGGCGTGCGGATACCGGCTTTGGCGTGATGACCGAAGACGAACTGAAAGTGGCCGTTGCCGCCGCGCGCAAACGCGGTGAGAAGGTGGTGATGACGAACGGCGTGTTCGACATCCTGCATGCGGGCCACGTTTCGTATCTGGCGAATGCGCGCAAGCTGGGCGATCGCCTGATTGTGGCGGTCAACAGCGATGCGTCAACCAAACGTCTGAAAGGCGAAACGCGCCCGGTGAACCCGCTGGAGCAGCGCATGATCGTACTCGGCGCGCTGGAAGCGGTGGACTGGGTGGTCTCATTTGAAGAAGATACCCCGCAGCGCCTGATTGCCGGGATCCTGCCTGACCTGCTGGTGAAGGGCGGCGATTACAAACCAGAGCAAATCGCAGGTAGCGAAGAGGTCTGGGCGAATGGCGGTGAAGTGATGGTGCTCAACTTTGAGGACGGGTGTTCAACCACCAACATCATCAAGAAGATCCAGAAAGACAGTCAGTAAAAAACGGGCCAGTTGGCCCGTTTTTTTATGTCGGATGGCGGCTGCGCCTTACCCGACCTACGCGTTCATGTAGGCCCGGTAAGGCGTAGCCGCCACCGGGCACATCAGGCCGCACTTATGCCTGGTCATCCACCGGTGGAATAGCTGGTGCTGGCTTCACTTCTTCCGGCGCATTGCGGCTCTCCAGCTCGCTCAGACGCTGTTCCAGCAGCGCCAGCTTCTCGCGGGTGCGCAGCAGCACCTGCGTCTGCACGTCAAACTCTTCGCGGCTGACTAAATCAAGGCGAACCAACTGTGCCTGCAACGTCTGGCGGATTTTCTTCTCAACGTCATCACCAAACTCACGAATACCTTTCGGCATGGACTCATGAACCTGACGCGCGATCTGCTCAATTTTCTTTGGGTCAATCATTGTCGTTTCCCTTGATGAAAAGGTGTTAGTGCCTATTGTAGCGTGTCATGCCGTGGGTTAAACAAAATTGTTTGAAGCTTATGCATTGCCCAGGGTAATCAATAGCGTTATAGTTATCTCGCTTATTCTCAGGGCGGGGCGAAATTCCCCACCGGCGGTAAATCAGCTTAACGCTGAAAGCCCGCGAGCGCTTTGGGTGAATTCTCAAAGGTCAGCAGATCCGGTGTAATTCCGGGGCCGACGGTTAGAGTCCGGATGGGAGAGAGTAACGATCCAGTCGGGCAAGGCCCGCTCACGTTATTTTTTTGCCGCTTGTACGGCGCTCCTAAGACTGCCCTGATTCTGGTAACCATAAAGTTAATGAGGTTTTTTTACCATGAATCAGACGCTACTTTCCTCTTTTGGCACTTCAACTCAACGTGTTGAACATGCACTGGATGCACTGCGCGAAGGCCGCGGTGTGATGGTGCTGGACGATGAAAACCGTGAAAACGAAGGCGACATGATTTTTGCCGCCGAGAACATGACCGTTGAGCAGATGGCGCTGACCATCCGTCACGGTAGCGGCATCGTATGCCTGTGCATCACCGAAGAACGTCGTCAGCAGCTTGATCTGCCGATGATGGTTGAAAACAACACCAGCGCCTTCGGGACCGGCTTCACCGTGACCATTGAAGCGGCGCATGGCGTCACCACCGGTGTGTCGGCGGCTGACCGCCTGACCACCGTGCGTGCAGCGATTGCTGATGGTGCGAAACCATCCGATCTGCACCGTCCTGGCCACGTTTTCCCGCTGCGCGCGCAGCCGGGCGGCGTGCTGACCCGTGGTGGTCATACCGAAGCGACCATCGACCTGGTGACGCTGGCTGGCTTCAAGCCAGCAGGCGTACTGTGCGAACTGACCAATGATGATGGCACCATGGCGCGCGCGCCGGAGTGCATCACCTTTGCGCGTCTGCACAACATGCCAGTGGTGACGATTGACGATCTGGTGGAGTATCGCCAGGCGCACGAGCGCAAAGCCAGCTGAAATCGCTGATGTAAAAAAGCCGGGGAAACCCGGCTTTTTTGTGTTTAGTGGTAGTTAATTTTGAACAGCACCACCGTTTCGAACGGCCCGGACTGAATCGCTTTCCCTTCTTCCCGTGAAAGTTCAGCCGTGTAGTTTTGCTCAACGTTCAGCTTCTCGCCCGTGAAATCAGCATATTCTTTATACTGGTTGAAGGTGTAGGGTTCCGTTCCGTTAAGAATACGCAGTTTTAAACCATTCCCGATCAGCAACGCGGTGTCGTCCGCACTCAGCGTCTCAGTGGTGTAAAAAGACGAATCCATCTTAAAGCCGTCGGAGCACTGGGCATCCTGCACTTTGGTCGTTCGTATCGAAAACGTGCGAATACGTTTCTGCTGATTCACGATATCGCGCGCGCTGAAGGTACCAAAGTCGATCTCCTGGTTCTCAGGAAAAATACTAAACGTTGCCCCGCAGTCCAGTACCGTAATGTTCTGTAACCCGGTAATGTGGTACTTGAGGTTTTTCGCATCGGCCATCTGGTTCACACCGCCTTTACCGTCAAACTGGACAACTATGTAATCGCTCAGCGAGCTTACGTAGCCGTGAGGCGGCATCGCTTTGATTCTTACGTATAAGCGCAGTCGTGCAACAAAGGTGCGGGAGGTGTGAATATCCTCCGGGTTGCCGGAGCATATGAGGTTTTCCCAGCCCATCTGGTGGATCTGAGCAGGGGTATAAATTGTGATGTTTTTGTTGTCGAGGCACTGGCGGGTATCCACGCCGTTGGGCTGGCCCGTGGCGTCATAGTCGATCCCTTCATAAGTCACCCCAAGTTCATAATAGGGATCGGTGGCAGAAGGATAGGGATTCACCCAGGCAAAAACGTCCTCCGGTTCAAAGCCGCTTGTGACGTTGTGATCGCATGTCACCGGGATTTTGATGTCATTCGACTCCCAAATCTTCTCGCCTGGCTGCGCATTGCTGGGGATAGCAAACGGCGATATCGTTTCGGTTTTTTCGACGGGGCCACCCGCCCCTCCGAGGTAGCAGTCCAGCGCCAGCGCCTCTTTTAACGGCAGCACCGTGAGCAGCAATATAAACAGCAGGTTAGTGAGATTTCGCATCGTTTTCGATCTTCCGTTCGGTCAGGGCGCACTGGGCGGTTCCCGCGCACTGCACGTCGAACTTTTTCAGGGCACCGTAATCGTCGATATAGCCGATGCTGTAATAATTTCCGTGATAGTCGCCGGTAGAGGTCGTTGCTGTGGCAAACGGCGCAAGCATCAGGCTGTCGAAGCCCGGCAGCATGGTCTTCGCATCCTTACTGAGCCAGGCCAGGGTGATGTAGTACGGCGTCGGGTTATGCAGGGTCAGCCCGCTAGCATTGGCTGAAATTTCCAACCGCATCTCCGCCTGCTCGCCGGGCTTTTTGGTAATCGCTTTAGGCCGCCATAACAGCTTGATTCGGCTCTGCATCGCCACCTGCATTACGCTACGCTCCTCGCTTGCGCTGGCGCTTTTCGGCGGCACTTCACGCAGGTTGAAATAAAACAGTGATTCCCTGTCTTTCGGCAACTGGCGCGTAGCGGCTTGTTTAACGATTCTCACCTGGGACGAGGAGCCTGCTTCGATGCGTTGAATGGGAGGAAGCGCCATAAAGTGCGTGTCTTCTTTTTGCCCCTTCTCATCTTCAATCCAGGAGAGCGCCAGATAAGGCAGCGCCTTGCTCTGGTTGTCCACTTTCAGGCTGGTGGCCTTGTCGCTTTCTGAAAAAATAATGCGTGTGCGGTCCAGGTTAATGGCTGCATGAGCGGTAAATGCTGTGCTGATTAGCACCAGGCACAGGCTTTTAAACGGCGTTAATTTCATGATGATTTCTTACTGACACGGCAGTATTAACTGCATACTGTTTTCTAAGTGAGAAGGTAACGAGAAGCGACACTGTTGGTTGTCGCCCCATGTCACCCGAAATTGCTGTTCTGGCTCAACGGCGCCCAGCCAGACGTGGCCTTCATCGGCCACCATCCCAACCTGTAAATCACTTTCTTCCAGGCGAACAATCGCCCCGAGCGGGGGCGTTCCTGATGGCATCCGCAGAACGCCAGCCACATCCTTACCTGCGCGGGTGGCAATCTGACGATAACCAATGGCCCCTTCAGTCCAGGTTGACGTCACGACGCGGTTGTCCACATCCACGCCATCCGGGAGGTTGTTCATATTGACCTGCACGGTGGCGGGGGAATAGCTGGAGAATGACGGCAAAACGCCGATACCAAACCGGTTGGTTTCATCCCGGGACAGGTTCAGGGGAATATTGCCCACGCCGTCGGTGCTGACCATCACCCGCGGTTCATTGCCGTAGCTGCGTCGGTGCAACGCGGCGCCTTTCACCGTTGAAGTGAATGAGCCGTTCCAGCTTGCGCTAAGGGAGTGATATTCTTCAGCCTTATAGCTGCCTGAGAGATTCAGATCGCCGAAGGCGGAATAGTGCTGATAATTTCCGCTGACCTGCGCGGCGGAGTTCGGCTTACCGCTTTCCGCACCTGCGGAAACGCCCCAGGTGTTATTCCGGTCTGACGTGTCATACCACGACACGTTATGACTGAGCGTGTCGCTGTTGCGCATGTCATAGCTAAGCCGGTGATCGGGATCGAGCGGGACGCTGAGCGTGAGGTAAAGCTGGGTATCGTCACTGTCGTCGTCTTCTTCGTAATGTGTTTTACTCCAGGAGAGGGTCACACCCAGGTTTTTCCAGCGACCAACATCAAAGTTGTAGCCCGCCGTAACGCTGCCCGTGGTGGATGGCGATGCGTTCCACCAGGTCTGCCGCAGAATGTTTACATACAGATTCAGTGATAACGCTGGCAGGTACTGGCTTGCCGTCACGCTCAGGGTCTGTTTTTCCGCCTGGCGGTCATCATCAAGATAGCGGGCGTAGCTCAGGAATTGAGGGTCTGAGTAGCGGTAGCTGGCGAGCGTAAGCTGGCTGCCCGTGGTATCAAAGCGCTTACTGTAGTTAAAGCGATAGCTATAACCTGTCTGGCTACTCCGGCCAGGCAACTGGCTGGTGGCCTGCGTGACGTCAAAAGAGAGTGCGCCCAGATACGCCATATTTTGGCCAATCCCGGTGGCGACAGAACGATAGTGGTCGCCATCTGCCAGCATGCCGCCATACAGGGAGGTGTGTGACAGCATGCCCCAGGAAAATTCGCCGCTGAGGAATGCGTTATCCTCTACGTCGTGAGAGGCGTCTTTGCGTGCTTTACCCGCCGCAAGCTTGTAGCGGACCTGTCCCTTGCGCGTTAAAAAGGGAACGGATTCAGCAGATACCTGGTAGGTGCTGACCCGTCCGTCTTCTTCCGTGACTTTGACGTCCAGCGTGCCCTGTACCGACTGGTTAAGATCCTGAATAACAAAAGGACCAGGCGGCACTTTACTCTGGTAAATCACGCGGTCGGCAAGGCTTACGGTTACTGTAGCGTTGGTTTGCGCTATCCCGGTAATCTGGGGGGCATAGCCGCGCAGCGACCAGGTCAGCATACGCTCATCGCTAATCAGTGATGCGCCGGTATAGGTGAAGGCATCGAAAATGGCGGACTGGAAATCCGTTTCACCGAGCGTCAATTTCGCACCGAGGGCAGGCAGGGGCCGGAACATATACAGGCGTGAAAAACGACCGTCGTGATCCGAGCCTGCTTCCGTATAGCTCTGGGTGTACTGGTAATCGCTGCGTAGCCGCCACGATCCCATGTTTACACCGGCGGTGCCGTACGTATTGACGTTATTATTGCTGTCGCCGCTATCGGGCTGATAATGGCTGGCAAATAGATTGTAATCCAGCAGTACGCCCGGTACGCCGTGATCCCAGGTGGACGGCGGCATCCAGTCCGCCGCACGGTATTGTAGCCACGCCTGGGGGACCGTCACTTTAAGCGTCTGGCTGGCTTGCTCAAAAGTAAATTTGATGTCTGGTCTGGCGGCGAAATCAACGCATCCCTCTTTTTCCGGCAAAGCATGACGAACGTCATCCTGCAACGCAAATGTATCGGCCAGCTCGGGGGGAATACAGACCTGAACCGTGTTATTTATTTCTCTCCAGCGAAGCTGCCAGCCATTTGCCAGCGGAATATCATTGATGGCAACCGTAACAAAATAATTTCCCGGAATGACGGGAATGTGATCTTTAAAAAAGGATAAATCAACGCTATTGCGCTGATCTTTATCGATGGCATTAATATTAAATTCGGTGGCAGAGGTAATTCTCGTCATTAACAGGGACGCAATGATGATTACCCAGTGTAATTTGTATGCCATCATCCTGTTACTCGAAAAAGAGGCAGAGCCGACTGGCATGAATTGCCAGCCGGTTGAAAGCGTGATGCAAAGAAATTATTTGTACATCAGGACATAGTTAGCGGTTGCTTCAACCTGGCCTGCTGTCGCCGTTTTACCGGTAAGGACTTCCATAACGGCTTTGAAATGCAGCGTCTGAGTGGTTGAACCTGCCAGCAGGTCAATCGTTTGTCCTGCTCCCAGTGGGAGATTAGTCTCCGCATTATCCAGAAGACGTACACCCACGTTCTGAGCACCGTTTGCATAGGTGTTGGTCATCAGGTTGGTATCCGTCGCGTCTGTTGCGGCGCTGGTGAAGGTCACATCCACTTTAGAGACAGGCGAGTCAGTCTCGTCTTTCGGATCGTCAAGCTGGCAGTTTTCCAGATTAATTTCGACCGGAACAGGCGTAGATTTTTTATTGGCATTAATTACGGCAGTGGTCACTTCACCAAGGTCGATTTCTTTATCTACGCTGTCTGGTGCGATGCTGCACGGTGCGTCAATGACAACGCCTTTGAATGTGATTTTGCCTGAACCTTGCTCTTCAGCAAAAGCAGAACCTGATACAATGGCTGCCATAGCGACGGCCAACAGTACTTTTTTTCCCATATACATGAAAATATCCTTTTTAAATGAATTCATAATCTGCGTGCTATTTATCAGAATACTCGCAAAGTATACGGTTTGGGGGCAGGTGATGCGATTAACGCGGCTAAAATAGATTTTAAGGGAAGGTTAATGTATAAATTCGCTCTATCTTAATGCGTTATTTGTTAGCGGAAGAACCAATAAGCTGACTGTGGCGTAATAATATAAGATAATAATATATTATTAACCGTCACGCCGTATAATAAAAATACGCCTGATAATATTCATGACCGTTATTAAGTTCCTCATGGATAAGAATGCCTCCGAATTAAACGAAGGCATTAACGTTTAGCCAATGCCCGCGGTTTGCAGCAGAACCAGACTCATCCCCATCACTGACATGCCACACAACACGCCGTAACTGGGGTTATTGTTGGGATCGATCTCTTTCGCCAGCGGCATCAGCTCATCGACAGAGAGCGCAACCATAATCCCCGCCACGGCAGCCATAATCGCAGCCATCACAATCGGGGAGACGAGGCTACCGAGGATCAGCCACGCCAGCACGCCGCCGAGAATTTCAGCCATCCCGGAGATACCTGCCCAAAAGACAGCGGTACGTTTTGAACCCGTGGCGGCATAAACGGGCCCGGCAACGGCAAGTCCTTCAGGAATATTGTGCAAAGCGACTGCCAGCGCCACACCAAAACCCATTTCAAGGTTGCTGCTGGCCGTGACATAGGTAGCGATTCCTTCCGGAAAGTTATGCAGGCTGATACCCAGCGTCAGCAGAATGGCCGTGCGTTTGATATTGCCCGGGATGGGGGTAACGCTTTTTTGCATTAAATCCTGCGGGTGGGCGTGAGGAAGAGTACGGTCGAGCGCAAAATAACCCAGCAGACCAATGATAAACATGCCATAGCCCAGAACAGGCGACATCCCTTCGGTATGAAGCGCGGCGGGCAGCATCTCCATCAGCGAGATAAGCAGCATGATCCCGGCGGCGAAACCCAGCGAGAAGGCCAGAAGGCGATTAGAGGGTTTTTGCCCGAGTACCCCGAGGAACGCACCGATAAAGGTTGCGGCGCCCGCAAGTAAGGTCAAAATCAAAGGTACTGACATGCATTCTCCTTAAGCGATATCTGACATTCAAATTTCCTGATGATGATCTTCACGGTTATCTGCGTTCATCTTCACCTGAATGCGCGTAATGTAGGCCCATCACATTGACACCTCCTTTAAGGATATCACCATGTCTTCTTCTCGTATGCCAGCACTGTTTTTAGGCCATGGTAGCCCAATGAACGTCCTGGAAGATAACGTCTATACCCGCGCCTGGCGTCACCTGGGTGAGTCGTTACCGCGTCCGAAGGCAATTGTGGTGGTCTCTGCGCACTGGTTTACCCGGGGTACTGGCGTGACGGCCATGGAAACGCCAAAAACGATTCATGATTTTGGCGGCTTTCCGCAGGCGCTGTATGACACGCATTACCCTGCGCCTGGCTCCCCTGAGCTGGCGCAGCGGTTGGTAGATCTGCTCGCCCCGGTTCCGGTTGCGCTGGATAAAGAAGCCTGGGGTTTTGACCATGGCTCATGGGGCGTCCTGATTAAAATGTATCCCGAGGCCGATATCCCGATGGTGCAGCTGAGCGTCGACAGCACCAAACCGGCGGCCTGGCACATGGAGATGGGCCGCAAGCTGGCAATCCTGCGTGATGAGGGCATCATGCTGATTGCCAGTGGTAACGTGGTACACAATCTGCGTACGGTACGCTGGCACGGTGAAAACACGCCGTACCCCTGGGCAACAGCCTTTAATGACTATGTAAAAGACAACCTGACCTGGCAGGGGCCGGTTGAGCAGCATCCGCTGGTGAACTATCTGGCGCACGACGGCGGTTCACTCTCTAACCCGACGCCGGAACACTTCTTGCCATTGCTGTATGTACTGGGGGCGTGGGATGGTCAGGAACCGGTGACGATCCCGATCGACGGCATTGAGATGGGGAGTTTGAGTATGCTTTCGGTGCAGGTGGGGTAAAAACATGCCCGGTGGCGCTACGCTTACCGGGCCTACGCTCGACATGCAGGCCGGGTAAGGCGAAGCCGCCACCCGGCAGATCTTACTCGACGAAAATATGCGGATAGAACCGCGACAGATCCTGCGTAATCAGCGCCCGATCTTCGCGAATGCCAATCCCGGCAGGCTGATCGTTAATAAGCCAGCTGCCGATCAGCGTATAGCTGTCGCCAAACTTCGGCAGTTGATAAAACGCCTGGACGATCATCCCTTCTTCACCATACGGCCCTTCAACGGCTTCCAGCGTTTTACCGTTTTCGATAATCGAGACGTTTGCCCCTTCACGGGAGAAGATTGGCTTAACGACGTATTTCTCCATCGGCGGGAAATCATCTTCGGCAAAATAAGCAGGCAGCAGGTTCGGGTGGTTCGGGAACATCTCCCACAGCATCGGCAGCAGGGCTTTATTGGAGATAATGCTCTTCCAGGCTGGTTCCAGCCAGCGCACGCCAGCGTCTTCCAGTTTGGTAGAGAACATTTCGCGCAGCATGTATTCCCACGGATAGAGCTTGAACAGGTTGCTGATCACCTGATCCTGCATGTCCGTAAACTGACCTTTTTCACCTAAACCGATATCTTCGATATAAAGGAATTCCGTCGCCACTTCCGCTTCGGCTGCACAATCCTGCAAATACTGAACCGTACCGCGATCTTCTTCGGTATCGCGGCAGCAGGCGAGGTGCAACAGGTTGAAACCGTGCTGTTCCCGCAGTTCAGCGAAACGTTCAATCAACTTTTCCTGAAGGCTGTTGAACTGGTCGCTGCCTTCCGGCAAGTTTCCGGCATTCGCCTGATCTTCCAGCCAAATCCACTGGAAGAACGCCGCTTCATACAGGGAGGTTGGCGTATCCGCGTTGTTTTCTAAAAGCTTCGGTTCGCCCACGCCATCCCATGCCAGATCGAGGCGAGAGTAGAGCGAAGGCTGGTTCGTTTTCCAGGACTGACGGACAAAACTCCAGGTGTGCTTCGGAATGCGGAATTTGGTCATCAGCTCATCGCTGTCGATGACTTTCTCGACCACCTTCAGGCACATCTGGTGCAGTTCGGCGGTCACCTCTTCAAGCTTTTCGACCTGAGCGAGCGTGAGCTTATAGTAAGCATCTTCACACCAGTACGGTTCGCCGTACATGGTGTGAAAGTTGAAACCGTATTCGGTGGCTTTTTCGCGCCAGTCCGGGCGCTCGACAATACTGACTCGTTCCATGATCAGCCGCCCATTGAGCGAGTCGAAGAGCCGGTCGCGCTACGCTGCATGGTGGTTTGTTTGGCAACAGACTCACCGAAGCCACCACGGGTAATGGTGCTGGTGGTAGCGGGTTTCGGTGCCATTGCGGTTTTCGGTACGGTCATCGTACGGCCAGGCGTTGCAGCACCGTAACCCTTGCCGGTGGCATCGGTGTATTTACCGTACGCCGGGCTGTTCGGGTTTTTGGAGCTAAACAGCGGCTGCTGCTGGTAGCCCGCACCGCCACTCATCAAACGGCCCATCATATAACCCGCCATCAGCGGCATCCAGAAACTGCCGCTGGACTGTGCCTGCGCCTGATTTTCCGGTGCCATACCCGCCTGAGCAGGTGCCTGCTGGCACTGGCCTTCCCCGAATTCGGCTACGCAGTCTTCGCGTGAGGCATATTTCGGCGCGGTACGTTCCGCTTCTTTCAGGGCGTTGTTATAGGCCGTCGTACATTCGGCAGCTTTACCGGTTGCGCTCGCGCAGTCGTCGGCGTTTTGATACAGCGAAACCGTTTCGTCGCTTTGCTCGCAGCCTGCCAGCATAAAGACGGCAGTGACGGCCAGCGCGACAGGTGTCAGGTGGCGTGCGTTCCAGCTTTTGCGGAACGACGCGTGATTCATCGTTTTTGTCCGTTTCATATTTGTCTTCCAGGACCCAGGTGTAATAACGCTCAGGATAGAGGATGAGTGGTTGAAAATGAAGCGAAGAGGGGCGGAAACAGGGAGATCTTTACGTTGGCTTACGTTCAGGTGTGATTTTGCGCCGGGTGGCGCTGCGCTTACCCGGCCTACGATTAAGTAGGCCCGATAAGCGCAGCGCCATCGGACAAGGCTTATTGACGGAACGGATTCGTGCCGCTGCTGGCAGGGGCGGTGCTACGCGCTGCCGCTGGCTGTGCAACCGGGGCGCTGCTGTTAGCAGTGAAATTATCCACGGCGGCATCCTGCTGTGGATTTTCCGGCGCGACGCTGTCAGGCGACGTGGAGACCGGTTTACCCAGCGTGCTGTTCAGCATTTGCAGATCCTGCTCGTTCAGCGTACCCAGTGCCTGCTTGATGTTCAGCTGGTTAATCAGGTACTGGTAACGCGCACTGGAGAGCTGCTGTTTCGCGTTATACAGCGTGGTCGTTGCGTCTAACACGTCAACGATGGTACGCGTACCCACGGAGTAGCCCGCTTCCATCGCGTCCAGAGAGCTTTGCGCAGAGACAACGGCCTGTTTGTAGGCGTTGATGCTGCTGATAGAGGCATTGACGTTGTTAAAGGAAGAACGCACGGTCTGCACCACGTTGCGGTGCGCGCTTTCCAGCTGCTCGCTTGCGCCAACAAAGTTGTACTGCGCCTGTTTCACCTGAGAGTTAACCATCCCGCCCTGGTAGAGTGGCAGAGAGAAGCTCAGCCCAACTTTGTTTTGACCAATGTTGCTGTCGTCATAAGCCTGTGAGGTCGTTTTAGAGCCGCTGTAGCTGGTATCCGATACGCCGGTAGAGGCGCTCAGGCTCAGCGTCGGCAGGTGACCATCCTGTGCAAGGCGGATCTGCTCGCGTGCCAGGTCCTGGCTCAGGCGCGCCTGCAACAAGGTCAGGTTACGGTTTTCCGCTTCTTTCAGCAGAGCATTAACCGCCTGCGGTTTGTCCGTTTTGAAACTGTCCACGTTCAGAGAGGCCAGTTCAGGATAGTAATTACCGGTGACCTGACGCAGTGCTTCCAGCGCGTTGTCGAGGTTGTTACGTGCGGTCACTTCGTTAGCCAGTACGGTATCGTACTGTGAACGGGCGTTCTGCACGTCAGTGATGGCAACCAGACCCACGTTAAAACGCTGGGTGGTTTGATCTAACTGACGGTAAATCGCCTGCTTCTGCGCTTCGGTGTAGGAGAGGGCGTCAATCGCGCTCAGTACGTTGAAGTAGGCGGTCGCGGTATTCAGGATCAGCGTCTGCTGGTCGGTCTGATAGGTGACATCCTGGATGCCTGCGCTCTTTTCCTGCAAACTCAGTTCACGCCATTTGGACATGTCGAACAGGGTCTGTGTAAGCTGTAAAGAGGCACTGGTGGCATTCGAGTCGATGCCATTGTTATCGCGAAAACCGTTAGTGTAGGTATAATCTGCACCTAAGCCTAACTGCGGCAGCAGTGGACTACGTGCTTCGTTAATCTTTTCAAACGCAGCATCACGATCGGCCGCTGATTTACGTAAATCAGGGTTGCCCAGACGTGCCTGCTGGTAGACCTGTAACAGGTTCTCTGCCTGGCTCATTGCACTGAAGCCCGTCAGGCTCAGGCCGATAAGGATGGGGAGCAATTTCTTCATTTGCATTCCTTGTTGTGAAGCAGTATTAGCGCTGATCTAATTAAAAATAATTGCCGATTCTAACAGAATCATCCACACCAAAAGGTTGGCGTAACGTGCCATCTGGCGGTAATTTGCTCCAATCTACCATATAGCCATACAAACGGCAGCCAAACAGCCTTGAAATTCACAATTTCATCACCATTGCTACCAGGACTCGACCGATGCAAAAACCAGAAAACGTGCCTGTCACCTTCGCCAAAAACGATGTAGAAATTATTGCACGAGAAACGCTTTATAGCGGTTTTTTTTCAATGGAACTTTACCGTTTCAGGCATCGTCTGTTTAACGGTGAAATGAGCGGTGAGATCAAACGCGAAATTTTTGAGCGCGGGCATGCGGCAGTGTTGCTACCCTATGACCCAGTGCGTGATGAAGTTGTGCTGGTTGAACAGGTGCGAATCGCAGCTTATGAGACCAGCGAAACGCCGTGGTTGCTGGAGATGGTGGCCGGAATGATCGAGGAAGGTGAGTCGGTCGAAGAGGTCGGTCGCCGCGAGGCGCTGGAAGAGGCGGGTCTGGTGGTTGCCCGGACGAAACCGGTGTTGAGCTACCTGGCAAGCCCGGGCGGGACTACAGAACGTTCATCTATTATGGTGGGCGAAGTGGACGCCACGACAGCGGAAGGGATCCACGGTCTGGCAGATGAAAACGAAGATATTCGGGTTCATGTGGTGAGTCGGGAGCAGGCTTACCAGTGGGTAGAAGAGGGGAAAATCGACAACGCAGCGTCTGTCATCGCCCTGCAATGGCTACAGCTGCATTATCAGACATTACGACACGAGTGGAAAAAATGAAGCGTTATACACCTGACTTCCCAGAAATGATGCGCCTGTGCGAAACCAATTTCGCCCAGCTGCGCCGCCTGCTGCCGCGAAATGACGCGCCCGGCGAAACGGTGAGCTATCAGGTGAGCAACGCGCAGTATCGGTTAACGATAACAGAATCAACGCGCTACACTACGCTGGTGGAGATTGAGCAAACGGCGCCGAGCATCAGCTACTGGAGCCTGCCGTCGATGACGGTGCGTCTTTATCACGACGCGATGGTCGCTGAAGTGTGTTCAAGCCAGCAGATCTTTCGCTTCAAAGCGCGGTATGATTATCCGAATAAAAAGTTGCATCAACGCGACGAAAAGCATCAAATTAACCAGTTTTTAGCCGACTGGCTAAGATATTGTTTAGCACATGGAGCAATGGCGATTCCGGTTTGTTAGCGTCATAAACCTACCTAAGGACACCATTTGGAAAGCCTGTTGAACCTGACTGTTGCTGGTGGGGCGCCAGTCAGGATATTACAAATCACCGACACCCACCTTTTTGCCGAAAAGCATGAGACGCTTCTGGGCGTGAACACCTGGGAGAGTTATCAGGCGGTTCTTGACGCGATCCATGCTGAAAAGCGGCCATGCGATCTGATCGTCGCGACGGGCGATCTGGCGCAGGATCAATCCTCCGCAGCCTATCAGCATTTCGCTGAAGGGATTGCGAGCTTTAGCGTGCCTTGCGTCTGGCTACCGGGCAATCACGATTTTCAGCCCGCCATGTACAGTTCGCTTCAGGATGCGGGGATTTCACCGGCAAAATGTGTCTTTGCGGGGGACCAGTGGCAAATTCTGCTCCTCGACAGTCAGGTGTTTGGCGTTCCGCACGGTGAGTTGAGCGACTATCAGCTTGACTGGCTGGAGACAAAACTGGCCGCCGAACCGAATCGTAATACGCTGCTGTTACTGCATCATCATCCGCTGCCGGCGGGCTGTAGCTGGCTCGATCAGCACAGCTTACGCAACTCTGCGGCGCTGGACGGCGTGCTGGCGAAATTCCCGCGCGTGCAAAATTTGCTCTGCGGGCACATTCACCAGGAACAGGATCTCGACTGGAACGGTCGCCGCCTGCTCGCGACGCCCTCTACCTGCGTGCAGTTTAAGCCCCATTGCGCCAACTTTACGCTGGATACCATCGCACCGGGCTGGCGCTGGCTGGAGCTGCATGCCGATGGCTCGCTGACCACCGAAGTTTGCCGTCTGGCCGGGGCACAATTCCGCCCGGATACCGCTTCGGAAGGCTACTGATGTCGACGCTCCTTTACCTCCATGGGTTCAACAGTTCACCGCGTTCCGCAAAGGCGACGCAGTTTCGCCAGTGGCTGAGCGCACATCATCCCCACGTGGAGATGATTATTCCGCAGTTGCCCCCTTATCCGGCGGATGCGGCAGAGATGCTGGAATCGATCGTGCTTGAACACGGCGGCGAATCGTTTGGCGTTGTCGGGTCGTCACTCGGCGGCTACTACGCCACCTGGCTGTCGCAGTGCTTTATGTTGCCCGCTGTCGTCGTCAACCCGGCGGTCCGGCCATTTGAGCTGTTAAGGGACTTTCTTGGTGAAAACGAGAACCCCTACACCGGCCAACAATATGTGCTAGAGTCACGCCATATTTACGATCTCAAAGTTATGCAGGTCGACCCGCTTGAAGCGCCCGATCTTATCTGGCTGCTGCAACAGACGGGAGATGAAGTGCTGGATTACCGCCAGGCAGTGGCGTATTACGCATCCTGCCGCCAGACTGTAGAAGAGGGCGGAAACCATGCTTTCACGGGCTTTGAAGATCATTTCACCCAGATTGTCGATTTTCTTGGACTGCACAGCCACTGACAATCAATGCGAATTGCTAGTTTAAATCATGACGCAAACCTATAACGCTGATGCCATTGAGGTACTCACCGGGCTTGAGCCGGTTCGCCGCCGTCCGGGGATGTACACCGATACGACGCGCCCAAACCACCTGGGCCAGGAAGTAATTGATAACAGTGTGGACGAAGCGCTGGCAGGCCATGCCAAACGCGTGGACGTTATCCTGCACGCCGATCAGTCGCTGGAAGTCATCGACGACGGCCGCGGCATGCCGGTAGATATCCACCCGGAAGAGGGCGTTCCTGCCGTTGAGCTGATCCTCTGCCGTCTGCACGCGGGCGGTAAGTTCTCCAACAAAAACTACCAGTTCTCTGGCGGCTTGCATGGCGTGGGGATCTCCGTGGTTAACGCCCTGTCAAAGCGCGTGGAAGTGAACGTCCGTCGCGATGGTCAGGTGTATAACATCGCGTTTGAAAACGGCGAAAAAGTGCAGGATTTGCAGGTTGTCGGAACGTGCGGTAAACGCAACACCGGCACCAGCGTCCACTTCTGGCCTGACGAAAGCTTCTTCGACAGTCCACGCTTTTCGGTATCCCGCCTGACGCATCTGCTGAAAGCCAAAGCGGTGCTGTGTCCGGGCGTGGAAATTACCTTTAAAGATCACGTTAACAACACCGAGCAGAGCTGGCGCTACGAAAAGGGGCTGAACGACTACCTGTGCGAAGCGGTTAACGGCCTGCCGACCCTGCCGGAAAAACCGTTCGTCGGGAATTTCGAAGGTGACACCGAAGCGGTGGACTGGGCGCTGCTGTGGCTGCCGGAAGGCGGCGAGCTGCTGACCGAAAGCTACGTCAACCTGATCCCAACGCTGCTCGGCGGTACGCACGTCAACGGTCTGCGTCAGGGTCTGCTGGATGCGATGCGTGAGTTCTGCGAATACCGCAACATTCTGCCGCGCGGCGTGAAGCTTTCCGCAGAAGATATCTGGGACCGCTGCGCCTACGTGCTTTCCGTGAAGATGCAGGATCCGCAGTTTGCCGGTCAGACTAAAGAGCGCCTGTCCTCACGTCAGTGTGCGGCGTTCGTTTCCGGCGTGGTGAAAGATGCGTTTACCCTGTGGCTGAACCAGAACGTTCAGGCGGCAGAAATGCTGGCTGAAATGGCGATCTCCAGTGCCCAGCGTCGTCTGCGCGCGGCGAAGAAAGTGGTGCGTAAAAAGCTGACCAGCGGCCCTGCGCTGCCGGGCAAGCTGGCGGACTGTACCGCCCAGGATCTCAACCGCACCGAGCTGTTCCTGGTGGAAGGGGACTCGGCAGGTGGATCCGCCAAGCAGGCGCGCGATCGTGAATACCAGGCGATCATGCCGCTCAAGGGTAAGATCCTCAACACCTGGGAAGTCTCTTCAGACGAAGTGCTGGCTTCGCAGGAAGTACACGATATCTCTGTGGCGATCGGCATCGATCCGGACAGCGACGATCTGAGCCAGCTGCGCTACGGCAAGATCTGTATCCTGGCGGATGCGGACTCCGATGGTCTGCACATCGCCACGCTGCTCTGTGCGCTGTTTGTGAAGCACTTCCGCGCGCTGGTGAAAAACGGTCACGTCCACGTGGCGCTGCCACCGCTGTACCGTATCGATCTCGGCAAAGAAGTCTACTATGCGCTGACGGAAGAAGAGAAAGCGGGCGTGCTGGAACAGCTCAAACGCAAGAAGGGCAAACCGAACGTTCAGCGCTTTAAAGGGCTGGGTGAGATGAACCCGATGCAGCTTCGTGAAACCACGCTGGATCCGAATACCCGCCGTCTGGTGCAGCTGACCATCAGCGATGAAGATGAACAGCAAACCAACGCCGTAATGGACATGCTGCTGGCCAAGAAACGTTCTGAAGACCGACGTAACTGGCTACAGGAGAAAGGCGACATGGCGGATATAGAGGCCTGATACACGCTGTCTTTTTGCCGGGTGGCGGCTGCGCCTTACCCGGCCTACTTATCCCGTAGGCCCGTGCAAGCGTAGCGCCGCCGGGCAAGAAATGCCCCGCATCACGATGAATGGTTTTTCCGGTACTGCAACGGCGTCTCGCCAATCCCCTTTTTAAACGCGCTGATAAACCACGTCACGTCGGAAAATCCCGCCCGGGATGCAATCTCACGTACGCTCGCCTCGCTATGCAGCAGCCACTCGCACGCCTTACGCAACCTTAGCGTGTTCAGGTAGTCGTGAATTTTTTCGCCCGTTTCCGCATGAAATTTTCGCGATACGTAACTGCGCGATTTACCCAGCTCTGCGGCCAGCGCATCCAGACGAAATTTCTCCTGATAATGCTCGTCGAGCCAGAACATCACCTGGCTGGCGATCCCCTGGCTGTTGCCCGGCTCGCCGTCGCGATCGTCGGGCAGCATCGCGAACAGGCCGATCAGCAGGCTGGCGATGCTCTCGCCGTTCATTGGCGGTTTATAGCAGCTAAACAGATGGTCGATATGGTGATGACAGTGGGCTAAATCGGCGACCCACGCTTCGCCGCCGCGGCGCGACAGCCGCTCCAGCCGCTGCCGGGTCTGGGGAAAATCCCGCAGGATCTTCAGCACCGCGTGCTGGTCGAGGTGAATAATGGTGCGGCGGTAAATCGCCTCCGCCTGTTCGTCCACCATGACCTTATGCAGCGTAAAAGGGGGGAAGAAAAACAGCCGTCCGGGACGCATGGTGTAGTGACGATTATCGACAATCGCTACGCCAAAGCCCTCCTCCACATAGAGGATCTCCAGGCACTGATGCCAGTGATGGTAGCGAACGGTATTGGCAAACAGGCGGCTGAACGAGGCCACGGTATCGTTCAGGGTGATCAGTTCCAGAAGATCGGATGTCGGCGTGTCGTGCATAGTGCAATAAAACTCAACTTTTTCCCCACTGACCGTCTTTATAAACCACCTTTTTAAATTTTCTCAACTGCGGGTTTATTCATCGCTCGCGCCTGTGACATGGCTAACATTTCTGCCCCATACGGATTCACTATGCTTTGCGGCAGTTGATTACGAGGGCGAACCTATGTGGGCGGCAAACAAAGAAAAATCAAATCCATTGTCTTCACGCCAGGACGTGGTGGCATCGTTGAATGCGCTGTTGCAGGCGCTGGACACGCAATTTCCGGCGAACCGTTCCCGATTCTCGCTGGGCGACACCAGCGCCCATTACGCAACGGACATTGCGCAGATGGAGGGGCTGTCCCGCGCGCTGTGGGGGCTGTTTCCGCTGATGGCGTCCGGCGAAAGCACGCCGTTCAGCGAGAAGTACCTTACTGCCATTAAGCTCGGTACCGACCCGCAAAGCAGCGGCTACTGGGGCGAAACCGGCCCGTACGATCAGCGTCTGGTGGAGATGGCGGCTTACGGTCTGGGGCTTGCGCTGCTGGGAGATAAACTTACCGCCCGCTTTTCTGAACGTGAAGTGATGAACCTGCATGCGTGGCTCAACCAGATCACCGACGCGCAAATGCCGGACAGCAACTGGAACTACTTTGCCATTATGGTCCAGCTCGGCTTTAAACGCGCCGGTCTGCCGTATGACCAGGCCGCCATTGACCACCGCTTTGCGCTGATGGACGCCTACTACCTCGGCGACGGCTGGTATTCCGATGGCCCGGGCCGTCCGAAAGACTATTACATCTCCATGGCCTTCCACTTCTACGGCCTGATCTACGCCACCCTGAGTGACGACGAGGCGAGGGCGAAGGTACTGCGCGAGCGCTCGCGTCTCTTTGCGGAGGACTTTATTTACTGGTCCGCCGCCGATGGCGCTTCAGTACCGTTTGGCCGCAGCCTGACCTACCGCTTCGCTATGGTCGCCTTCTGGAGCGCGGTGGCCTTTTCTCAACTGGATGTCTTCACCCCGGGCATCGTGAAGGGCATTGTGCTGCGACATCTGCGCTGGTGGCAACAGCAGCCGATTGTCGATCGCGACGGCATTCTGACGCTCGGCTTTGCGTATCCGAACCTGGCGATGTGCGAGGATTACAACTCCCCCGGTTCACCCTACTGGGCGTTGAAAACTTATCTGATCCTGGCGCTGCCGGAAGCACACCCGTTCTGGCAGGCGGAAGAACAACCGCTGCCCACGCTTGCTGAAAAACATGTGATTCCGCATGCGCAGCAGATCCTGATGCATTCGAAAGATTCTCAACACGTCGTGATGCTCACCGCCGGTCAGCTGGAGCTGAACAATTATGTCAACACCGAAGCGAAATACACCAAATTTGCCTACTCCAGCCGCTTCGGCTTCACCATCGAGCGCGGGCGTTTTGGCCTGAAGCATGCGGCCTGCGATTCCATGCTGCTGCTGGCGGACGGAGACGACTATTTCCGCGGTCGTCGCGCGTGTGAAGAGGTTCGGGTGGATGAAAATTACATTTTCTCGCGCTGGTCGCCGTGGCGTGACGTCCAGATTGCGACCTGGCAGATCCCGTTCGGGGAGTGGCACCTGCGTCTGCACCGTATCAATAGCGCGCGCACCCTGCAAACCGTCGAGGGCGGCTTTGCGGTAATGAAAACGGACCACCAGGTGCGCGATCGCGGCTGTTATCTGATGGCTGAAAACGGCAGCAGCGTCATTGTCGATCTCTCGCCTGCCATTCGCCGCCAGCCGGACAGCATCGTCACGCCGCCGAACAGCAGCATTATGTTTGCGGAGTGCGCCTCCATTCCGTTGTTAAAAGCCGACCTCCCGCAAGGGGAAAGCTGGCTCTGTTGCGCCGTCCTGGCTGGTGCAAATCAGCCCGCTGCGGCGACGCCACAGCTGAATATAACCCATAACCAGGTCGTTATTAGCGAACCCGGAAGCGAACGTAAGCTGTCGTTCACATTATAAAAATCTGGCCCTACACCCCGGCGAGGATGATATGAAAAGTACATCGACAACCAACAGAACTGAATATTACAAAATCAGCAGCTTTATCTTTCTCTATTTTTTTACCTGGTCCGCCAGTATTGGTCTGCTGGCGATCTGGCTCGGTCAGAAAGCCAACCTGAGCGGATCGGTGATTGGAACCGTTTTTGCGGTGAACGGGATATTCTCCGTTATTCTCAAGCCGATCTACGGCTATATTCTCGATAAGATCGGCATGAGCAAATACCTGCTCTATTTTGTGGTGATCATGTCGGCCCTGATGGCGCCATTCTTTATTTATGTTTATCAGCCGCTGTTAATGTCCAATACCCTGCTGGGGATTATTATCGGCGCGCTCTATTTAAGCTTTGCCTGGTACGCGGGCGTGGCGGCATGCGAATCGTATTCCGACCGCTTTAGCCGCTTAAACGGCATGGAGTTCGGGCAGATCCGTATGTGGGGATCGCTCGGCTGGGCGGTGGCGTCCTCTTTCTCCGGCCTGCTGTTTAACCTCTCTCCGGCGTATAACTTCATTCTTGGCAGCGTGGCGTCGGTGGTGATGCTGATTGTCCTGCTGAGCCTGAAAGTGAACACTAACTCCGCACACGCAGGCGAGGTGCTGACGAAAGAGAAAATCGCCCCGTCGGACGTTTACGCCCTGCTGCGTAACCGCAAATTCTGGGCTTTTTGCCTCTACGTGGCGGGCGTGGCGTGGATGATGTTTATTGCTGAGCAGCAGTTCTCACGTTATTTCGTCACCTTCTTCGATGATATTCATGAGGGCAACGCCGTATTCGGCTATCTCGGGACCGTACAGTCGGGCATGGAATTTGTCATGTATATGGTGGTCCCGCTGTTTGTGAACTTTATTGGTGCCAAGCGCGGGCTGTTAATTGTCGGGCTGGTGGTCGGGGCGCGTCTGATTATTTCAGGTATGTGCGATTCTCACCTGTTAATTTCCGTGCTTAAGCCGCTGTACGGTCTGGAAATATGCCTTCTGCTGGTGTCGGTCTTTAAATATATCGCCGAGCATTTCGACAAGCGCGTGAATGCCACCATGTATTTACTCGGCTATCAGGCGATGCTCTACGTGGGCAACGTAGTGGTCTCTTCCCCTGCGGGCTATATGTATGACCGCATCGGCTTCGAGCAGACCTATATCATCATGGGCGCCACGGCGCTGACCTTTACCTTTATTTCTGCCTTTACGTTATCCGCCTGCCAGAGCAAATGGCGCGGAGCGCGCGCGCTGAACGTAGCAGAAACGTCCACACGATAAATTACGCCGTCAAAGAAGGAACCGAAATATGTTAAGTCGTATCAAAGAGGAACGTCTGTCCGCTATCGCTGCGCCCGTTGACGCCCGCGCATTCAGCGATGAACTGAATTCGGCACGCAGCCACGTTCTCGACCTGATTAGCCGTCATTTAACGGAGTTCGGCGACAAATTCCCGGCGGAAACCTGCCAGGACGGTTTTTATCCGCTAACTGACAACGTGGAGTGGACCACCAGCTTCTGGACCGGGCAGCTGTGGCTGGCGTGGGAGATGAGCGGCGAGGCAAAATTCCGCGCGATGGCGGAAAAACACGTGCGCTCGTTTGGCCTGCGCATCGCCGGGCGCAACGACACCAACACTCACGACTTAGGCTTCCTCTATACGCTCTCCTGCGTAGCCGCGTGGCGGCTGACCGGAAACCGTGAGGCGCGCGGCTTCTCGCTGCTGGCGGCGGAAGCCCTGCTGGAGCGTTTTCACGAGAAGGCGAAGATCATCCAGGCGTGGGGCGATCTCTCCGATCCAGAGCAGGCCGGGCGGATGATCATCGACTGCAACATGAACCTGCCGCTGCTCTACTGGGCGACGGAGCAGACGGGCGATCCGCGCTTTGCCGACGCCGCCAAAGCACACGTGATGCAGGCTGCGACGTACCTCATTCGTGACGATGCCTCCACCTTCCACACCTACTATATGGATGTAGCAACCGGCGCACCGCGCTACGGCAATACCCAGCAGGGCTATGCTGACGACTCCTGCTGGTCGCGCGGGCAGGCGTGGGGGATTTACGGTTTCCTGCTGAGCTATATCTATACCGGCGACGAAACGATGATCGCCTTGTCCAAAAGGCTGGCCAATTATTTCCTTAACCGTCTGCCGGAAGACTACGTCTGCCACTGGGATCTGGCGCTGGTGGGCACCGACGCACTGCGTGACTCCTCCTCGGCGGCGATTGCGGTCTGCGGACTGCTGGAGCTGGTGAAGCACCTGCCGGTGACGGACCCGGATCGCGAGCGCTATCTGGAGTGGGCCAAAGGCATTATGTCGTCACTGACGAAACATTACCTGATGGGCAAAGACGAGAAGGGCAACGGGCTGCTGAAGCACTCGGTTTACCACCTCGCGAGCAACAAAGGGGTGGATGAGTGTGCAAGCTGGGGAGATTATTTCTACGTGGAGGCGCTGGTGCGTTTCACCCAGAGCTGGAAACTGTACTGGTAACGACAGTCGGGGGGGGCACCCCCGACTTATCGATCACGCTTTTGGAATGCGCAGCGTCTGGCCGGGATAGATTTTATCCGGGCTGGAGAGCATTGGGCGGTTAGCCTCAAAAATCTTGTTGTACTGGTTAGCATCGCCGTACACGGTTTTGGCGATCGCGCTCAGGGTATCGCCGGATTTCACCGTATAGTAGGTGGCTTCATCCTGGGCATCTGTCGCGGTGATATTGTTCTCCACCTCGCTGACGCCTGCGATGTTGCCGACGGCGACCTGGATTTTTTCTTTCTGCTCCTGCGTCAGTCCGTCGCCCGTCACGCTGGCCTTGCCGTCGGTGACGTTAACCTGAACCTTTTCGGAACCGGGAATGTTGAGTTTCTTGAGGTGCTCGGTGATTTTGTCGCTCTGACCTTTATGATCGGTCAGGTTATCCCACAGCTTTTCGCCTGCTTCTTTTACGAAGTTAAAAAGTCCCATTCCATCCTCCTGTTAAACATGAAGTCAGAATAAGCATAGCAGGTCAGAGAGAATTCCCTCCCCGGAAGGAGAGGGAAGGCAGGTTTTAAACCCCTTGCTCCAGAATGCGGATGTGGGTCTCCAGAACGTCCCCTTTCACCGCATCGCTCCACGCTTTCATATGCGCGGTCTGCAAATGGGCTTCGAGGTGCGCGACGGTTTCCCACTGCTCAACCATGATGATTGAGTCTGGCGCGGTCGCCTGGAAGCTTGCACTGGTGGCGGCGTCCACCATCGGCGCGTAGCCGTGGCAGCCTTCTTCTTTCAGTACGGTCGGGATGATCTTCGCGAACTCATCCAGTACCGCCTGACGGTGATGTTGGCCAGGACGCGTACGGATTTCAGCAATAACGGTAAGCATAATTAACTCCTTCTAATTCCAGGCTACCAGTTAAGCAAAAATTTCCGCGAGATGCTTGCGATATTCTGCGATATAGCGCGGGACGTCCGGCATTTTAATCACGTCATTGACGATAAAGGTCGGCAGCGGCGTCATTCCCAGGAACTGATTCGCCTTATGGAACGGGAGATACGCGCCGTCTACGCCCACGCCCTCAAAGAACTGATCTTGCTCAGTGAACGCTTCTAGCGGGGCGTTCCAGGTCAGGGAGAGCATGTACTTTTTGCCCTGAATCAGGCCGCCGGAACCGTATTTTTTAGAGGCATCTGAGCGGGTGCGGCCGTCGCTGGCATACAGCGAACCGTGACCTTCGGTAAACACATCGTCCATGTATTTTTTCACGGTCCACGGTGCGCCCATCCACCAGCCCGGCATCTGCCAGACAACCACGTCGGCCCACAGGAAGTTCTGCACTTCGGCCTTCACGTCGTAATCGCTGTCCGCGCGCACGACCTTAACATCATGTCCGGCGTCGCGCAGAAAACCATCCGCGACCTCGGTCAGGGTGTCATTGAGCTGGCCTTTAGAGTGCGCAAATTCTTTCGCGCCGTTGATAATCAGAATGTTGCTCATTATTTGTCCTCGATGCTGAGAGTATGCCGGGTATTCTACGCGCGAGGACGGAGCGGAAAAATAAGCAAAATGTGCAAAGTCTTTTGCGCTCAGCGCAATAATAGCTACCAGCTGACGGTCACCTCAAAGCCCCCTTCAGGTGCATTGCGCAGCGAGACGCGCATCCCGTGGAGCGCCGCGATACGCTTCACGATAGACAACCCCAGACCGCTGCCCGTCGCGTCCTGCCCCGGTGGGCGATAAAAGCGCTCGCCGAGACGCGCCAGCGCATCGGATGAAATGCCCGGGCCGTTGTCGCGCACGGTAAAGCTTCGGGTGTTCAGCGTCACGTCCACCACGCTGCCGCGCGGACTGTATCGAACGGCGTTGTCCAGCAGATTACGCCCCAGCAGGCTCAGCAGCAGCGGCTGCCCGTGACGCATCACCTCGGGTGCGTTGACGTTGAGCCGAATATCAATGCCCGCCTGCTGCGCCGGGTGCCAGATATCCAGCACCGCGGATTGCAGCAAATCGGCCATCATCACGGGTTCGACGTCATCAAGATTATCCAGTGAATCCAGGCGCGACAGGGTGAGAAGCTGGTCCACCAGCCGGGAGGCGCGGTCGATGCCCGCATGCAGTTGCCCCAGCGCTTTAGACTGCGCCTCGGGATCGTCGAGGGAAAGCTGCGCCACGTCAGTTTGCACCTTCAGCGCGGCCAGCGGACTGCGCAACTCATGGGCGGCATCCGAGGTGAAGCGGCGCTCGCGGGCCATCATCTCCTGCGTACGGGCGAAAAGATGGTTAAGCGCATCAAGCAGGGGGCGAACCTCCGTCGGCACGCCGTGGGTGGGCAGCGTGTCGGTCGCATCCGGCGAGCGCGAACGCAGGGTCTGCGCCAGGTTTTTCAGCGGTTTCAGCTCCCGGCTCAGCAGGACAATCAGCAACAGCAGCATGACAGGCAGCGCCACCAGCCACGGCGTCAGCTGCGAACTGACCACGTCCAGCGCCATATCCTGTCGGTACTCCCACTCCTGGCCCACCACCACGCGGTATTTCCCGTCCGGGGACGTCAGCCACAGAAAACGCCATTCGTCGTTGTCATCCTGCAACTGACCGTCAGCAAAACCGTCCCGGCGGTAGTGATAGGGTATGTCGCGCCCGTTTTCGCCGTCGTTAAGCACCATGCTGCCGTCGGCGGTGAAGATCGCGAAGGCCAGCGCATCGTCGTCAAGATGGCCGTGTTTGGCTTTTTTCGGCACCTCACGCATGCGTTCCGGGGCGCGGAGTTCGTCCACGTCCATCGTCAGCAGCCGTTTGGCAAACAGCATTTGCTGGGTATCGAACAGCTTATCGAGCTTGTCGGTCGTCTGATGCCATGCCACCACGCTTGCGGCAAACCAGGCCGCCAGAGACAGCAGCAAAAAAAGGAGCGTCAGGCGCAGCTTCAGGCTCAGTTTCATGCGTCACCCAGGGTATAACCGATGCCGTGCACGGTGCGGATAAATTCGCTGCCAAGCTTGCGGCGTAAATGATGAACATGGACTTCGACAGCATTGCTGGAGACGTCATCATCCCAGTTGTAGAGTTTCTCTTCGATGGCCTTGCGCGGCAGCACGCGGCCCGCGTTGCGCATCAGCAGTTCCAGCAGGGCGAACTCTTTTGGTTTGAGCACCAGCGTTTCGCCCTCCAGCGTGGCGACAAGGCTTATCGGATCGAGCGTCACCTTGCCGTGACGCAGCTCGCTGCGCGCCTGTCCGTGGCTGCGGCGCACCAGCGCTTCGAGGCGGGCCGCCACTTCAATCAGCGCGAACGGCTTACACAGATAATCATCCGCCCCCAGGCGTAACCCTTCGACGCGCTGGTTCAGCGCATCCCGCGCCGTGAGGATCAGTACCGGTTCGCTCTTACCGCTTTCGCGCCATGCGCGCAGGATCGCAAGCCCGTCGATTTCCGGCAACGTCAGGTCCAGCACCACGGCATCATACGGCGCGGTGTACAGGGCCGCCTGCCCGGTTTTACCGTCTGTAAACCAGTCCACGTTAAAGCCCATTTTGCTTAAGCCTGCTTTGATGCCATCGCCGATGAGCTTGTCATCTTCTACCAGTAAAATGCGCATAATTCCTCCTTGATGCCGTCAGTAAACCTTCTGCAAGCGCCTGCTGTACAGTAAAAATAAATAAATTTTCCCCTTAAGAAGTTGTTAAGGTTTACCCTGTTTAATGGATTGTGAAACGACATTAAAGGGAGAGATAAAGATGAAAAAATTCGCTGCAATTGCTGCCATCATGATGATGACCACGGCCCCTGTCTTTGCTGCACAGGGCGGCTTCTCTGGCCCATCTGCGACACAGAACCAGACGCATACCCAGCAGGGTGGCTTTGTCGATAACAACGCCAACCTCACCACCGCGGCTAAAGTCAAAGATATGAAAGACGACAGCTGGGTGAAACTGCGCGGTAATATTACCGAGCGCCTGTCCGATGACCGTTACACCTTCCGCGATGAAAGCGGCACGGTGGTGGTGGAGATCGACCACAAGCGCTGGAATGGCGTGACGGTGACGCCACAGGATAAAGTCGAACTCCAGGGTAAAATCGATAAAGACTGGAACGAGTTTGAAATCGACGTGAAGCAGGTTATCAAGCTGAACAAATAACCCGGAAAGGGCCGCATGAGCGGCCCTTTTTCTTTGTGACTCAACTCGCCAGATGAGGTAGTATCTGCGGCAATATTGCCTGAAACCCATCGGTTTCTGAGTTGAGGAATCACACGTAATGAGCGATATGGCAGAGCGCCTCGCGCTACATGAATTCACGGAAAACGCCTACCTGAACTACTCTATGTACGTCATCATGGACAGGGCGTTGCCGTTTATCGGGGATGGCCTGAAGCCCGTTCAGCGCCGCATCGTCTATGCGATGTCCGAACTGGGGCTGAACGCCACCGCCAAGTTCAAAAAATCCGCCCGTACCGTCGGTGACGTACTGGGTAAATACCATCCGCACGGCGACAGCGCCTGCTATGAAGCGATGGTGCTGATGGCCCAGCCGTTCTCTTATCGCTATCCGCTGGTGGATGGCCAGGGGAACTGGGGTGCGCCGGACGATCCGAAATCCTTCGCGGCGATGCGTTATACCGAATCCCGTCTGTCTAAATATGCCGAAGTGCTGTTGGGCGAGCTGGGACAGGGCACGGTTGACTGGGTGCCAAACTTCGACGGTACGATGCAGGAGCCGAAAATGCTGCCTGCGCGTCTGCCGAACATCCTGCTGAACGGCACGACGGGTATCGCCGTGGGTATGGCAACGGACATTCCACCGCACAACCTGCGTGAAGTGGCAAAAGCCGCCATCACCCTGATTGAGCAGCCGAAAACCTCGCTGGACGAACTGCTGGATATCGTGCAGGGGCCGGACTATCCGACCGAAGCCGAGATCATCACCTCACGTGCGGAAATCCGCAAAATTTACCAGAACGGTCGCGGCTCCGTGCGTATGCGTGCGGTGTGGACCAAAGAGGACGGGGCCGTGGTGATCACCGCGCTGCCGCACCAGGTATCCGGTGCGAAGGTGCTGGAGCAGATCGCCTCCCAGATGCGCAATAAAAAGCTGCCGATGGTGGACGACCTGCGCGACGAATCGGACCACGAGAACCCGACCCGTCTGGTGATTGTGCCGCGCTCTAACCGCGTGGACATGGAGCAGGTGATGAACCACCTGTTCGCCACAACCGATCTGGAAAAGAGCTACCGCATCAACCTGAACATGATTGGTCTGGACGGTCGTCCGGCGGTGAAAAACCTGCTGGAGATCCTCACCGAATGGCTGGCCTTCCGCCGCGATACGGTGCGCCGTCGTCTGAACCATCGTCTGGAAAAAGTGCTTAAGCGCCTGCATATTCTCGAAGGTTTGCTGGTGGCGTTCCTCAACATTGACGAAGTGATCGAGATCATTCGTACCGAGGACGAACCCAAGCCCGCCCTGATGTCGCGCTTTGGCATCAGCGAAACCCAGGCCGAAGCGATCCTCGAACTGAAACTGCGCCATCTCGCCAGACTGGAAGAGATGAAGATCCGCGGTGAACAGAACGAGCTGGAAAAAGAGCGCGATCAGCTTCAGGCGATTCTGGCGTCCGAGCGCAAGATGAACACCCTGCTGAAGAAAGAGTTGCAGGCCGATGCCGACGCCTTTGGCGACGACCGTCGTTCTCCGCTGCACGAGCGCGAAGAAGCGAAGGCGATGAACGAGCACGACATGCTGCCGTCCGAGCCGGTGACCATCGTGCTTTCCCAGAGCGGCTGGGTGCGTAGCGCCAAAGGCCATGATATTGACGCGCCGGGCCTGAGCTACAAATCCGGTGACAGCTTCAAGGCGGCGGTAAAAGGCAAGAGCAACCAGCCGGTGGCGTTTATCGACTCCACGGGCCGCAGCTACGCTATTGATCCGATCACGCTGCCGTCTGCGCGCGGCCAGGGCGAGCCGCTGACCGGTAAGCTGACGCTGCCGCCGGGTGCCACGGTTGACCACATGCTGATGGAAGCCGACGATCAAAAACTGCTGATGGCGTCCGATGCGGGCTACGGCTTTATCTGTACCTTTAACGATCTGGTGTCGCGTAACCGTGCCGGTAAAGCGCTGATCAGCCTGCCGGATAACGCACACGTCATGCCGCCGCTGATCATCGAGAACGAAAGCGACATGCTGCTGGCGATCACCGCTGCCGGACGTATGCTGATGTTCCCGGTCAGCGATCTGCCGGAGCTGTCGAAAGGGAAGGGCAACAAGATCATCAATATCCCGTCTGCGGAAGCGGCAAAAGGCGAAGATAGCCTCGCGCATCTCTTCCTGCTGCCGCCGCAGAGCACCCTGACCATTCATGTCGGCAAGCGTAAGATCAAGCTACGCCCGGAAGAGTTGCAGAAGGTGGTGGGTGAGCGTGGACGTCGCGGCTCACTGATGCGCGGCCTCCAGCGCATCGACCGCGTGGAGATCGACTCCCCGACGCGCAGCAAAGCGGACGACAGCGAAGAGTAACCTGTTTCATCCCCCTCTTTCCGGAGGGGGAATTACCATAAAATTTCCCGTAAAAACGTTGTTAATTCGTGCGTTGCGATTAACAATACGCGCTCGTAATAAAGTCCTTACCTGGCCACAGGTGAAGTATAATTGTCAGCTGTCAGGGCTTCAGAGGTCGCTATGCTATACATTGTTCGTCTCATTCTTACCGTTATTTACTGCATTCTGGTCTGTATTTTCGGATCGATTTACTGCCTGTTCAGCCCGCGTAACCCAAAACATGTTGCGACGTTTGGCCACATGTTTGGTCGTCTTGCGCCGCTGTTTGGCCTGAAGGTTGAAAAGCGTCTGCCTGAAGGGGCGGAGAATTTCGGTAACGCCATCTATATCGCTAACCATCAGAACAACTACGATATGGTGACGGCCTCCAATATTGTTCTTCCGCCGACCGTAACCGTGGGTAAAAAGAGCCTGCTGTGGATCCCGTTTTTCGGCCAGCTGTACTGGCTCACCGGTAATTTGCTGATTGACCGTAACAACCGCGCCAAAGCGCATGGCACCATTGCGGAAGTGGTGGATCAGTTTAAAAAGCGCCGGATCTCAATCTGGATGTTCCCGGAAGGGACGCGCAGCCGTGGTCGCGGCCTGCTGCCGTTCAAGACCGGTGCGTTTCATGCTGCAATTGCGGCGGGCGTTCCAATTATTCCCGTGTGTGTTTCCAATACATCGAATAAGATTAATCTTAACCGTCTGAATAACGGACTGGTGATTGTCGAAATGCTGCCACCGGTGGATACCTCTAAATACGGTAAAGACCAGGTGCGCGAGCTGGCCACGCACTGCCGCGAGCTGATGGCTCAGCACATTGCGCAGCTCGATAAAGAAGTTGCAGAGCGAGAAGCCGCCGGTAAGATTTAACCCGGTGTCGTTTAAGGGAAAACGAATTCCCGCGTTGTTAGTCGTTTCAGATGGAGCTTATATGTCACTCAGTCGGCGTCAGTTTATTCAGGCTTCGGGTATCGCCCTTTGTGCGGGTGCGATGCCGCGGACAGCCAGCGCCGCCGGGCAGCAACAGCCGCTGCCTATTCCGCCGTTGATTGAATCCCGTCGCGGACAGCCGCTATTCCTCACGCTTCAGCGTAGCCACTGGTCCTTTACCCAGGGCACGCGCGCGCAGGTATGGGGCATAAACGGACGCTACCTTGGGCCGACCATTCGCGTGTGGAATGGCGATGACGTTAAGCTCATCTACAGTAACCGTACGACGGAAAATGTCGCGATGACCGTCAGTGGTTTGCAGGTGCCGGGTCCGCTGATTGGCGGCGCGGCGCGCATGATGTCGCCGAATGCCGACTGGGCACCCGTCCTCCCGATTCGTCAGAGCGCGGCAACATTGTGGTATCACGCCAACACCCCGAACCGCACCGCTCAGCAGGTCTATAACGGCCTGGCCGGGATGTGGCTGATTGAAGATGAGGTCAGCAAAACGCTGCCGATCCCGAATCACTACGGGGTCGATGATTTCCCGATCATTATTCAGGACAAGCGCCTGGATAACTTTGGTACGCCGGAATACAACGAGCCGGGCAGCGGTGGCTTTGTGGGCGATACGCTGCTGGTTAACGGCGCGCAAAGCCCGTATGTCGAAGTGTCTCGTGGCTGGGTGCGCCTGCGTCTGTTGAATGCCTCAAACTCGCGCCGCTACCAGTTGCAGATGAGCGACGGCCGCGCGCTGCACGTGATTTCAGGCGATCAAGGGTTATTACCGGCGCCGGTGTCGGTGAAACAGCTGGCGCTGGCGCCGGGTGAACGTCGTGAAATCCTTGTGGATATGACCAACGGGGATGAAGTGTCCGTGACCTGCGGCGAAGCGGCAAGCATTGTTGACCGCATTCGCGGATTCTTTGAACCGTCGAGCATTCTGGTTTCCACGCTGGTGCTGACGCTGCGTCCAACGGGCCTGTTGCCGCTGGTGACCGACAGCCTGCCGATGCGCCTGCTGCCACAGGAGATCGTGACCGGGCCAGCAGTGCGCAGTCGCGATATCAGCCTGGGCGACGATCCGGGCATCAACGGCGCGCTGTGGGACGTTAACCGCATTGATATCACCGCCCAGCAGGGAACCTGGGAGCGCTGGACCGTCCGCTCGGAGATGCCGCAGTCGTTCCATATTGAAGGGGTGTCATTCCTGATCCGCAACGTCAACGGGGCGATGCCGTTCCCGGAAGACAGGGGCTGGAAAGACACCGTCTGGGTGGATGGACAGGTAGAGCTGCTGGTTTATTATGGTCAGCCTTCCTGGCCGCACTTCCCGTTCCTGTTCCACAGCCAGACGCTGGAGATGATGGACAGGGGATCGGTAGGGCAGATGCTGGTGAATCCGGCACCGTAACCCCCCTCAGCATTCCCGGTGTGCCGGGAATGCGCTATGCCCGCCAGAAAAAGCGCGAAAACAGGATCAGTACCGGATAAATCTCCAGACGCCCCAGGATCATCGCCGCGCACATCAGCAGTTTCGCTCCCTCTGTTAACGTGCCAAACGTTGACGCCGTTTCGCCAAAGCCCAGCCCCATATTATTGATACAGGCGGCAACGGTGGCGAAAGAGGTAAACAGATCGTAGCCCATCAGATTGAGCATCCAGACGAAAAGGCCCGTGATCGTCACATAGAGAAAAAAGAAGCTCCATACCGATCGCAGGACACGTTCGTTTACCACGCTTTTGCCTACCTTGATGCTCAGCAGCGCCCGGGGATGCGCCAGCTGATTTAGCTCCTGAACAGACTGTTTAGACATGATCAGAAAACGCAGGGCCTTGATACCGCCGCAGGTTGAGCCTACGCAGCCGCCAAAAAAGCTGGCGCTTAAGAGCAGAAAGATGGTGTGCGCTGGCCACTGGGCATAATCGCCCGTTGAGAGGCCGTTATCTGTCATCATGGAGCTGGCCAGGAAGAAGGCATGCACCAGGCTGTCGGTCACGTTGTACATCCCGGCATGCCAGACCTGCCACGCGGTGATGAGAATAATGACGAACGCGGTGGTCAGGAAAAATTTTACCTCCGGGCTGCGGCGGAGAGGCTTCAGGGTGCGTCTGACGATGGCGACATACCAGAGGGTGAAGTTAATGGCGGAGAGCAGGGAAAAGGCCCCGGCAACCAGCTCGATTGCGTGGCTGTCATAAAATCCGATGCTCTCGCTGCGGGTGGAAAACCCGCCCAGCGATACGGTGGAAAGCCCGTGACAGACGGCGTCAAAAAAGGACATCCCCGCCAGCCAGTATGCCAGGGTGCAGATCAGCCCCAGCGCTAAATAGGTCATCCACAGGGTACGCGCGGTATCGGCGAGCCGGGGAGTAAGACGCTCCTCCTTGAACGGGCCGGGCATTTCTGACTGGTACAGCTTCATGCCCCCGATGCCCAGCAGCGGGAGTACCGCGACGGCGAGAACGATAACCCCCAACCCGCCAATGAAATTGAGCTGAGCGCGGTAATAAAGATAGGATTTGGGTAGGGCGCTGACGTCCCCAATCACCGTTGCCCCCGTGGTGGTGATCCCGGATACGCCCTCAAAGAGCGCGTCAGCAAAAGAGAGATGCAGACCGTCGTCCATCCATAAGGGCATGGCGCTGATAACGGAAAACAGCAGCCAGAACAGGACGATAATCACAAAACCGTCGCGCGTGCGTAGCTGAATTCCCGCGTGACGGGTTGCCCGCCATATCAGGCCACCGAGACTAAAAAACGTGATAAAGGTGGTCAGGAAAGCAAAATAGGTCCGTTCTTTATTCAGCAGCGCGATAACCATTGGCGGAAGCATGGACAGGCTGTACAGAAGAACCAGAAAACCGCAGAGATGAAGTACAACCCGCAGCTGGGACACATTTAACGAATCGTTGAACTTCACAAAAACACTCCACGCCAGAATGCCCTCCGGCGGCTAAGAACCGAAAGGGTGAGAGGTGATTATGATGCAAAAATAACAGTGCGCTGTATTTTAACGGCTTTCGCGATTTTCTGTCTTCATCCAGCAACCTTTTCTTCAAATCCGGCGGAGTAACAGCGTATAATCCCGCTCCTTTTGTCTATTTTTTCTTCGGAAGCATTATGAGCGCAATTTCCCTGATCCAGCCGGATCGCGACCTCTTCTCCTGGCCCCAGTACTGGGCGGCCTGCTTTGGACCGGCGCCCTTCCTGCCGATGTCCCGGGAAGAGATGGACCAACTGGGCTGGGACAGCTGCGATATCATTCTGGTGACGGGTGATGCGTATGTCGATCACCCGAGCTTTGGCATGGCGATCTGTGGCCGTATGCTTGAAGCCCAGGGCTTCCGCGTGGGGATCATCTCCCAGCCTGACTGGAACAGCAAAGACGATTTTATGCGTCTGGGCAAGCCTAACCTGTTCTTCGGCGTGACCGCGGGCAACATGGACTCGATGATCAACCGCTATACCGCTGACCGTAAGCTGCGCCATGACGACGCTTACACCGCCGACAACGTGGCGGGTAAACGTCCCGATCGCGCGACCCTCGTCTACACCCAGCGATGCAAAGAAGCATGGAAAGACGTACCGGTGATCCTGGGCGGCATTGAGGCGAGCCTGCGCCGTACCGCACACTACGATTACTGGTCTGACACCGTGCGCCGTTCGGTGCTGGTGGATTCGAAAGCCGACATGCTGATCTTTGGCAACGGTGAGCGTCCGCTGGTGGAAGTGGCACATCGACTGGCCCAGGGCGAACCGGTCAGCGAGATCCGCGACGTACGCAACACCGCGATCATGGTAAAAGAGGCGCTGCCGGGCTGGAGCGGGGTGGATTCCCGCATTATCGATATGCCGGGCAAAATCGACCCTATCCCGCATCCGTATGGTGAAGATCTGCCGTGCGCGGATAACAAACCGGTTGAGCCGAAGAAAGCGGAAGCAAAGGCCGTGGTGGTGCAGCCGCCGCGTCCGAAGCCGTGGGAAAAAACCTATGTGCTGCTGCCGTCCTATAAAAAAGTAAAAAGCGATAAAGTGCTCTACGCCCACGCGTCGCGCATTTTGCACCATGAAACCAACCCGGGCTGTGCGCGAGCGCTCATGCAAAAGCACGGTGAGCGCTATATCTGGGTAAACCCGCCAGCGATCCCGCTCTCTACCGAAGAGATGGACAGCGTATTTGCCCTGCCGTACAAGCGTGTACCGCATCCGTCATATGGCAACAGCCGCATTCCGGCGTACGAAATGATCCGTTTCTCGGTCAACATCATGCGCGGCTGCTTCGGCGGGTGCTCCTTTACTCTTGTTTTTATGTATTTAGAGTTAAACTCTACTTTTCTATTTTTAGAATTCAAGCTATTCATCGTAATTGAGAGATATCCTTTTAATGTTCAGCAAGCCTGTTAAAAGCACTTTATCTGAACCGCGTTTTGCCTAAATCCTGCTCAATATATACTCTCCCTGAGTTCTGAAATCCTCAAATTCCCCAATCTTAAAGCATTGATACATAGATGATGTCAGATAATGCGCAATCATCTCACCGCCAATATGGATCCGTTCCGGGTGTGAGTATGTCGCCTGTATAGCCCTTTGTTCATTCATCATTACAGGAATTGTCTGCAACAAATCCCCATCCAGGATTTGGCACTCAGGTTTTACTCCTGTTCCGTATTGTAATTGCTCTGATTCGAAATCATGGACTGAGCGATAGGCGAACGAAACGATATTTCCTGTTTCCTCGCAAATTGCGAACTGATAAACACTGGTTGTCACCGTTGAAGAAGAGGGAATTGCATGGTCATGCTTGTATTGTTTCCACAGCCTCCTTAGACAGGCCGATGTATGATAATTGAGATTTTGTATACCTGATACGACCATTCTGGTTGATGCTTCAAGCAACCAGGTGTTAGAAAATCCACCTGCCCCCGTACCTGCTATGATGGTTCTTAGCTGGGGGATGTAACCTGCTTTGGAAACAAAAGATAACGGCTCCCCATTATCGGTGACGGCAAGGGTATCTGTTACAATCAGTGCTTGTGCTTCGTCTGTATAAAATATCAGTGATGACATATTTTCCTCATCCAGAAAAGACATTACATGAATCACAGAACAGGTCACTACAACCACGTGAAAGGGAGTCAGACCATTTTCCAGAGGTAAATATATTCTTGTGTTTGGACGCGTTGCGGTTCTCTGTAAAAAATATATAGCACAAACAAAAGTCCCCGCAGGGATAAATATAGTTATATGCGCTTTTTCTGCTGGCTTTTACAATTGAAAGTGACAGGTAAACGAAATGTGTTACAGGTTTCTTTTGCTTTTCGTTGGGTTCTGTATATGCGAATTTACCCTGTGTGTTATTTTTGCAATGGACTCAGGCTGTATTCAATCAATTAAGGTTTACTTCTGGCATTAAGATGTATCCGTTGCCTGTTTTTTAAGGGCACGGTTTGTGCCGGGAAATGAAAATCACATCTTAAGTTCTTCACTCAAAGGATTTGTGATGTTTATCACGTATGGTCCGGGTAACGTGTTGAGGTCAATGTATTGCATCGTGATGGTGTCGTTACATCTTTTACTTTCCTCCTGATTTGCATATTCACTCCCGGCAACCTGGTTGTTTGTTTTTTCTTCTTCCGGATTTATAGTGTAGGCATGAGGTGGCGTTTCAGGGCGACAGACTGTGAGGATAATCACTAACATTCATGCGCGTTATGGGCGTGTCAGCAAACTGGATGCAACAGAGCCGAAACTGAAATTTGAACCCGGATTTCTGTATGCTGAAATACCTTATATTAGCGGCATCCAGAATCGAAAACTGAGCCGATATGTACACTTTTATCTTATGGATAAAGCTATCCTGCAGGCCAGGGATTTAAAGCCTTTAGCCCGGGCATTTTTACGCTGGATAAGGTGGCTGGAGGATAACGGACTTGACCCTTTCACCCCGGGAACGTTGAAATACCAAAGCCCTACATATGGCTTCAGGGAGTATCTTCTGGGGGCCGTAAGGCAGGGGCGCATCGCCTCATCCACCGCGGCGGTGTACATCAGCGTTATCCGACGGTTTTACGTATTTCTGGGCAAGTGTGGTGAGCTGGCTGCCAGCTCATTTTTTACGTTGGTCGAAAAAGTCGTTGACGGGCGACGCAAGGTGATAAGTTCGGATCTTGCCATCAGGATAACCAGCACAACAAAAAGGACAATCAACCCACTGAATGATGCAGAGGTTCATATCCTGGATGAGGCACTGAAATCTGAGTCCGGGTTGTTCAGTTTAATGATTGTGCTGATGAAAAATTGTGGGTTACGGCTGGATGAAATGCTGACCCTGCCGTCGTCACTCTTTACTGAAGAGTACCTTGCCAGTGTCCCTGTATCTGAGTTGACCATCAGGGGGCTTCATATTGGTCCGAGATGCGGAGTTCATACGAAGTTTGGGATGACGCGAGAACTCTTCATCACCAGACGATTGTACGAGCAGGTTCTGGATTATCTGGCGGATGAGGAGTATGAAAAGAAGATCCAAAAATGGCGTGCACGACAGGGTGGGGAAGGGCGGCACGAGCCTTTATTTTTAATGGCAAACGGGAAACGGATGTCTGAAAAAGCCTTTTACTCCCGCTGGTACAGTTTTCGCCATCGCCTGGCCCGGTCTGCTCCGGGAAATGTGTTCAGACATAAACCCCATGATTTGCGGGCAACGTTTGCGACCCATTTTTTACGCTCGGCACTGAGTTGCTATCCCGATCAGGCCGCAAATGCGCTGGGTACAGTAAAATACTGGATGGGCCATAAAAGCGAAAATACGACGATGAAATACATCGTCTTTCTTCAGCAAAACCAGATTTCTGATGCAGTCGCCGGGGTCATGGACGCATTGATTGACGGTGCTGCAGGTCGCGATGGAGCCATATATGAGCCGGAGTGAAACGCAGATAACGTGGATGGCCGAAAATGTGCTGTCATGGGAGACGGTCAGCGGACACATCACTCAGCGGGATCTGAACCGATATTATTTACTTGACGTTTATCTTCAGGCTCATTTTTCAGATTATGTGTTGCTCCCCGGATGGTTTAGTGAACATTCGCATCTTGCCCGCCCTGAAAAACGCGATTTTATTGCCTCTCTGAAACGATTTCTTCTGTCTTACCGTCCCGCCGGAAGGTTAACCATTTTCCGTTATCTCAATATGTTTTTTATATGGCAGTCAGTCAATCAGTATGACTATGGCACGGCTGAAGGCGTTGAAATGTATATTAAACATCTCATGAACGATATTCGTCGGCGAAAAATTTCAGTCAGGATGGCAAGACACTACTTGTCCGTGGTCAACCGGTTTTTGCTTACGGGCGGGCAGATTCAGAGGCGGTATGAATATGAATTCTTACCGAAAGGAACGTATCAGCAGCAGGGAAGGGATAGCTATACCAGGAATGAACTTTCCGAGATCCTGAGGCAGTTGTCATCCATGAATGAGTTCCTTGCGGGATGTATCCGGGAGCATATCGCTAAATCGGAAAAAGGGGTGCGGCATTTCTCACCGTCTTTGCTGGCACCTGTTTATGAAGCGTATTTCCGGTATCCGGGAGAGAACGGGGTCAGCAGGGCAGAGATCATCATCAGGGACGTTCTGGAAAATTACTTTCTTACTTCTTTTTTTCTGTTCTGTTACCACACATGGGGAAACACCTCTCAGGTTCTGGGTCTGACGCGGGATGATATACATCTGGATGAAAAGGGTATCAGCACTGATTATGTTTATAAGGGGAGAGCGAATAAGTATATACGTCTGACGATAGGTAAATCGGAGTATGTGACCAAACGTGCGGGCTATTACTGGTTTCTGTCTTTTATCAGGCTCAGGGACGACATCGTTAACTATCTGGTTTCCGCAGATAACTTCCCTCCGGTACAGGCGCTGTTTCTGAGTGAGCCGCAGGTGAAATTCCGTAAGCTTTATTCTCTTAATCCCAGTCATCTGACTAAATTTTCTAACTCTGAGGGGGCGTGGGCCACGATGCGGCAGCTTAATCCCTCGCTTCCATCAATTACCGTTTCTGGCTTGCGCAAAACGTCTGAGCAGTATACGGACAGAACATTAAAGAATGGTCTGATTACGGCGGAAAAAGCACAGCATAACTGGGGCACTTACAGGCGGAATTATGCTGCAGGTAACCCACAGGGGGCGAAGGAAAACTTCAGTGCTGCACTTGATACGCTTATGAATCAGGGGATTGCGACACGTGCGTTATCCGAGCGGGTAAAAGTTGCTGATGAGCTGGGGATCGATCTGCGTGGAAGCGATGAGGGTGTGGATCTTTTATTGAATGGCCTGGGATGTCGATCGCAGGAGCCGCCTACAGATATTGAATTGCGCTTTATAAAAAAGCAAAAACGATTTGGCCGGACACCAAAGGCTTGTGCGGATTTTTCTCATTGTGTCGAATGTTCAAAAAGTTGCGTTGTGGAAACGCTGGAGTCTGTATGGCTCCTGCTGTCATTCAGGCATGCTATCGAGTATGGAAAACCGTTGTACATCGGTTCGGTCAATGCTGTGGAGCGTTATGAAACGTTACTCCTGAAGATTGATTTACGGCTTGGGCTGGTAGATGAGGCGACCCTGAAAAAAGCGCGCGTTAAACTTCAGCGAGAAGGTGTGGCTCCGGTATGGCAGATTTGAAGAAAAAAGAGGTAAGCCGTAGTCGAATGGCGGAGTTTCCTGCCGGAACGCCGCTTCGTTCAGGGGATGAGTTTCCGACTGAGGATATCATCTGTGAGGCACTAGAAAACAAAAGCTTTGAACGTCTGAATAACTGCCTGGTTATCGCCAGCTCAGATGAACATGATATGCGTTTTATCAATGAGGAGACGCTGAATATTTATTTCAGGGATGATGTCTGGACCAATCGCTATGTCAGAACCCATATTGGTGAAACGTTAAGAACCGTTAATTTTTCAGGCATACGGGATCCTGAACTGCGTCTTGAAGCCAAAATCATCTCAGCCAGCCTGCTCTGGATTGTCGGCAGGACCGCGAAGACGCAGTCCCTGATCCGGAAATGTGCAAACATTGTGGCGGGAGCCCGTATTATTGAGTCTATGGGGTATCGCAGTCTGTTTCAGCTTCGTTTTCCGCTTGTCCGGAATGCTTTCATTGTAAAGATGAAGGAGGAGGATGAGCACGGCAGGAAGCGTTCTGAAAGAACATTACGTAATTACTTTATGGACCTGGCGGATATCTCGCTGACAGGTCATACCCGTCTTCGAAAATACGGTTACTTTCCTGATATTAGCTTCGACAGTTACAACAGTGTGGATGATTCAAACCAGACATATTGTATGCCTTTCAGTCTTATGATGTCTGTCTGGGAAGGGCTGATTACTGAACTGGATGCTGAAATCAGTGATTTCGATTTTGACGGGTTTTCCCGGCTGTGCGCTATCATAAACGGTTTTTATGATTCGCCTTACTATACGTCGATGCTGGAAGCCCGTAAAAGAGGGACAGCAAAAAGCATACCGGATTACCGGGCCGCGTATTACTACAATATTGTTGCCGGGGAAATTCGGGCGCTTTTCGCGACACTTGGCCCCGGGATGCAGGGCTGGTTCTCGGTACATAAAAATAAGCGCTGGAGATCTGATTTTATTGGCGTTGATCACATAAAGCTGAACACCTGGCATTTTGAGCTGACGTTAAAAGTCATGAATGTGATACAGGCCATGTCGGGGATGAGACACAGCGAAGTGCTTGGCGTGATGCACGGTTCACTGATTTATGATGGTGATATCCTGGGACTTCGTTCGGTGTTGCATAAGTTCGCCCCGGAAGGTGGAAGTCACGAAGACTGGGTTGTTTGTCGCTATGTGGAAAAGCCTTTTCAGCATTTACGCAGAATTAATCAAATCATGACAGGCCTGGACGGGAAGACGCTGGACAATGTTCCATTGTCTTTAAATATCAGGTCGTGGTTCTCGGAGCAAAAACTCTCTTTTATGGGGACGCAGCGCCAGACTGAGTGGGCAAAGAAATTTGTGAAAAGACACCATCTGTTCATCCGACGTGACCATATTGATGAGTTCAGGCTTTTAAATCCAAACATACGTGATGATGAACGCGTTGCGATGGAGATTCGGGAGGGGGCTTTCTGGCCATTGCGAACCCATCAGTTTCGCCGTTCACTTGCTGTACACCTCAGGCGTCTTGATCTGATTTCTACTAATGATCTTATCCGGCAGTTTAAGCACTTAATCAGAGGCATGACGGAGTGGTATATGTCCGGTGCACTCAACGCTTCGCATTTTAGCCGGGCGATCCCTCAGGCATTCGCTGCCGAGATTGAGAGGGTTGATACCGAACTCTCAGCTTCCAGGGCTGTTTCTTATCAGCATGAAGGCCTGCTTTATGGCGAAGGCGGGAAGTTACTGATGTCCCAGAGAGGTGGGCACTTACATCAGATGACGTTTCCTACACTGAAAAAAGCGATGAGCATGGCTAAACGAGGCGGGCAAAAACTGGTATCTCTTGGAAACGGTTTTTATTGCATGAATGGCCATGACTGCGAGTTTAAGGCGGTTGTTCAGTCAGCGTCCTGCAATCCGGGATGTGAGAACATGCTGGCCGGAGCTGATTCTGTTCCCGTGTGGAAACGCAGGATGGCTCATTATGACAACCTTCTGGAGATTGCCGTGCGAAATAATGCTCCTCAGGCTGACAGGGATTTTCTGATGCTTGAGAGAGATTTTTATGCAGATGCTGTCCGTTTTTTTGAAAAGGATGAATAGAGCATGACGAACGAACAGTCGGGGGTTAAAAAAACACAGGCAAGAGCAGAGCAGGCCCTGAGGGAACTGATGTTATCAGGGGAGCGTATCAGCCAGTATGCTGTGGAAAAACGAGCGGGGCTGGCAAACGGCACCCTGAATTATAACTGTCCTGAGTACAGGCAGGTCAGGGAGGCTATCCGCAGTCTGAAAAAAACGTGCCAGGGCACCGCGCCGGTTGATGAGCAGGGCATTGAGCAGCAGATCAAGCTGAAAGAAAAGTATCGCCGTCAGAGAAATGAGCTGAGGGAAGAAATCAAAAAGATGATGGCTGAAAATGTAGAGCTGTTACATAACCTTATACTTTTACAGCAGTATGTCAGGGAGCTTGAACGCAACACCGGGAGGGAGAAAGGGGACGTCATTCCGTTCTCGGGTGGTGTCAGGGACTGAGGCTATACTGAACGGAAGGACGCGAGGTGAATCGCCACAGGTTTAACAGACACCTCAGAGTCATTTAAGATGACTTAAAGAGAGGTGCCCATGAGCGGTAAGCGTTATCCTGAAGAGTTTAAAATTGAAGCAGTCAAACAGGTTGTTGATCGCGGTTATTCTGTTGCCAGCGTTGCAACGCGTCTCGATATCACCACCCACAGCCTTTACGCCTGGATAAAGAACTACGGTCCGGATTCTTCCACTAATAAAGAACAGTCAGATGCTCAGGCCGAGATCCGCCGTCTTCAGAAAGAGCTGAAGCGGGTTACCGACGAACGGGACATATTAAAAAAAGCCGCGGCGTACTTCGCAAAGCTGTCCGACTGAGGTACGCCTTTATTCGTGACAACACCTATTGCTGGCCTGTTCGCCTGCTCTGTCGGGTGCTGGATGAACATCCCAGTGGTTTTTACGCCTGGCTTCAGCAGCCGCATTCACAACGCCATCAGGCAGACCTGAGACTGACAGGACAGATTAAACAGTTCTGGCTGGAATCGGGATGCGTCTATGGTTATCGCAAAATCCATCTGGATCTGCGGGACAGCGGGCAACAGTGCGGAGTGAACAGAGTCTGGCGACTGATGAAACGTGTCGGGATAAAGGCTCAGGTCGGATACCGGAGCCCGAGGGCATGTAAAGGCGAGGCCAGTATCGTGTCGCCCAACAAGCTCCAGCGACAGTTCAATCCGGATGCTCCGGATGAGCGTTGGGTAATCACAGCGTGGTTTCCTCAAACCCTCGCTGTGAATTAACTGAAATACTTCATTGAAGCTGTAACCAAACAGTTAACTGAAAGAATGAGCCCGCAGAGCATTGCACAGCGATGACACCATTTGTTGAGCTTCACCGTTTTCGCATACAACCGTCCGGAATTTGGAAAAGCACTGTCTTTTTGTACTGACCGATCATGATTAAGTGACACCTCTTCGAAAAAGAGAGCGCAATGAGCGATTAATATATGGCTCGAAAGACAATTATGTTGGGCTTTTATGACCGCTGTCAGAGGTATTATCTTACCCGGACGGCAACAGGGTCGGAATGTCATCAGCGGCACTGTAACAAGCTATCCGCCATCTTAAATATCTGCAGGTCCTTGCACCGAGTATGCACACCAACCGACAGAGTGATTTGACCCAAACTGGTGGATATTTTGCAAAACTATTAGCCTCTTATGACCGGTCTGCAGCCTGATATTGAGGAATTAGTGCGCTTTCATGGAATGCCTGCCGGGATCGCAAGTACGAACCCCCGGTACTGTTACACTGAATGTGCTCAGTCCTGTATCAGATTGTATTTTTCAGCAACTCAAGAACAACCCTTATTTTATCATTGTCACGTTTGTAGTACGTCCAGGGACCGATGCGCTGAGAAGTAACAAGTTGTGCCCGTTGAAGAGCTGAGAGGTAAAGAGAAACGGTAGACTGTGAGAGCCCGACCTTTTCCTGAATGATACTGACACACACACCGAACTCGTCCGCATCAGCATAAGGCTGATGGAAGTGTATTTTCGGTTCCTTGAGCATATGCAGAATTTTTCTTCTAACAGGGTTTCCCAGCGCCTTAATCACGTCATTCAAATCAATATCAGGCATAAACTCTGTCACTTGTCGCATTGAGGAATTGCAATGTTACGATACTTCTCTACGTTAAGCATCAGCTTTTGAAAAGCTGATGCTCATAAGAATGGTTAGCCAAAGGCGGGATAATCTGTGTAGCCTTTTGCCGTTCCACCATACATGGTTGTTGGATCGACCGGATTCAGTGGCCATTCATGATAAAGGCGCTGCGGTAAATCCGGATTAGCTATGAACGGGCGGCCAAATCCGATAATGTCTCCCCAGCCAGCACCGATAATCCGTTCGGCTTTTTCTTGCGTATATCGCCCGGCATACATAATTACACCGCTGAATAACTTACGGACTTCAGCTCTGAATGCTTCAGGCAATTCGGGAGCATCATCCCAGTCGGCTTCAGCAAGAGAAATATAGGCTATTCCGATTTCTTCAAGAATTTTAACGGCTTCGGTATAGGTTTCATGGGGATCATCTTCCACCAGGCCAAGATAGACCCTTACTTCATCCGTGGTCTGAAAGAGCGGAGCAAAACGGACTCCCACACGGTCTTTACCGACCACATCAGCGACAGCCTGCGTCACTTCGCGCAGAAACCGCAGCCGGTTATGTAATGAGCCACCATATTCATCCTCTCTTTTGTTGCTATGGGATGACATGAACTGGTTAACCAGGTATCCATTTGCACAGTGAATTTCCACACCGTCAAAACCGGCATCAAGGGCGTTCTGAGCTGCCCCGGCGTACATCCTGACAATCTCACTAATTTCCTCTTTTTCCAGTGCGCGGGGGCAGGAAGCGGTAGCCAGCGCACCCTCTCCCGGCCCGGTTTCGATGAATACCTTAACGTTTTCCCCTGCCGGTATCGCCGACGGAGCGACAGGCGAGGCGTTACATGGCTGCAGGGAGTTATGGGATACTCTTCCGACATGCCAGAGCTGGGCAAAAATGATGCCTTCTTTTTCATGCACTGCCCGCGTCACTTTCTTCCAGCCTTCCACTTGCCGTGAGCTGTAGATCCCCGGGGTCCACGCATAACCCTGCCCACGAGGTTCGATTTGTGTTCCTTCGGTCACCATAAACCCGGCACTGCTGCGCTGTGCGTAATATTCAGCCATCAGTTCGTTCGGAATATCACCCGGTTGTGAGCTCCGTGAGCGGGTTAAAGGCGGAAGTACAACACGATTCTTCAGGGTGTAGGGACCTGTCTGGTGGGAGAGAACAGGTTTTTCGTCTTCATTACATATCCTGATATAGCGAATTTTCAATATCACTGAAACGCCATGTCTCAGCATTTACGACCTGGCATGTCGTCGTTCGGCCGATGTAGCCGCAGAACCACGACACTTTATTCCACATATTGAGATTTACCAATATCTAGATTTATAAAAATTATGATCGGATGAGCGGAACGGGGGGGTTGCCTGATGGCTCACAGAATCGGCATCATGAACCTAAATGGTTCTGATAATGTTATCGGAGATCCTGAACGGGAACGGTATGCGTCACGATTTTAATGACTATGTTGCATTCATGGCAGTAGCACAGGAGTGCAGTTTTTCACGGGCTGCTGTCCGCCTCGGGATCTCGGCATCCACGCTTTCACACACGATACGTCGTCTCGAGGAGCGCGTTGGCATGCCGTTACTTATGCGTACAACCAGGCGGGTGGCTGTCACCGAAGCCGGTAAACAATTATTACTGACGCTTGAACCCGGTCTTGCGCGCATTGAAGCGGGCGTGACAGCTCTTCAGAGACTGCGCCATACACCGGCTGGGCTGGTCAGACTTACGGTATCAGATCACATGATTCATGAATGTCTCTGGCCACGATTGTCACCGTTACTAAAAAAATATTCGGATATCAAGGTGGAAATGTCGCAGCAGAACGGTTTTGTCGACATTGTTGAGGGCAATTTTGATGCCGGAGTCCGAATTGGTGATGACATATTAAAGGATATGGTGGCCGTCCGAATCGCACCGGACATACGGTTTGTCGTCATTGGATCGTCCACCTATCTTGCAGAAAGAGGTCTGCCGCTACATCCCTCTCAGCTGGAAAAACATGACTGCATCAATATACGTCTGTCACCCACAGGCCCGCTGTATGGCTGGGAATTTGTCAGGCAGGGGGAGATTGTGAAAAAAGTGGACGGGCAGCTTACTTTTTCAAGCATTTATCCAATGCTTCAGGCAGTAAAAGATGGCTACGGCCTGGCCTACCTGCCGGAGTCTTCTGCCCTGGCGGGGATTGAGGCGGGACACTATTGTCGGGTGCTTGAGGACTGGTCAGAGGCTTTTCCCGCCGACATGATAATTCCAATAATGTCCATTACAGGCTCCGGTAAAGATAATACCGACACCTTACATGAGAAAGGCAAAAGCAATATAACCTGCTGTGCTCCGGATTTTAAGAATGAGCGGTTTACGTAGCAGGATGAGCAGTTCGAACCAGAAATTTCGTTACTATTGCTAAAGTAAAACCTGATGACCTCTAATCGTAACGGAGACCAATATGACTTCACAACTGAACTGGCAGGCCCCGGCTATCAATCGCAAAAAAGTAGGTGACATGACTGTGACCATGCTGAGTGATGGCTATCTGGACGTATCTTTTGAGCTGCTGTCTGGTATTGACGGCTCACGTGCCGAGGATTTACTGCAGAAGCGCGGTGTGCCAGCAGTACCCCGTATTAATATCAACGTCTACGTTATCCAGACGCCTGAGCGAACCATCCTGATTGACAGTGGTGCCGGAGGTATCAATGGCTGGGGCGGTCGGCTTCAGGTAGCCCTGGCCGCGGCAGGCATTGACCCGCTTCAGATTGATACCCTTCTCCTGACTCACGCGCATCCTGACCATATCGGCGGGCTTGCAGGCCCCCTGCAGACTCCCGTTTTCCGCAATGTTCAGCAGTTGTTTGTGCATGAGAAAGAACTCGCTTTCTGGCGTGATGAAACCATTTCCGCTGGCGCGCCTGACGCATTCAAGCCGTTCTTTGAAGTAGCAAGGAACGCCTTCAGCGCTTATGACGACAAACTGGTGCCATTCCGCGAGGAAGCGATTTTACCAGGTATTCAGACTGTACCGCTGTTCGGCCATACACCAGGACATACCGGTTATCTGCTGGGTGATGAAAAAGAGTCGCTGCTCATCTGGGGTGATATTGTTCACTTCCCGCACATTCAGGTTGCTCAGCCTGACGTTACTATCGCGTTCGACAGCGATCCTGCGGCGGCGGCGGCCATCCGTAGCAAAGTGCTTGACCGCGCAGCGAGCGATAACCTGGCTGTCAGTGGTATGCACTTCAACCTGCCTACTACCGGTAAGGTTATCCGTGAAGGTAACAGCTTCGCACTGAATTACGACCTGTGGTCACCCGCAGTCTGATCACCTTCCTTCCCGGTGCACACAATAGTGACCGGGAAGATCCCCTTTCATATCGCCCGACAAGAACCCACCTGCAATACTATGAATATCACTGCCTCACAAAAAAATGGCTCATTACTCTTGCGCCCTGGCTTTTTGTATTCCTCTGGAGTCAGGGTTTGTCGCAGCCAAATTTACCGTGCAGTACAGCGCGCCGTTTCATCTTTTATTCCTGCGTGGCGCATTTTCCTGTCTGGTCCTTCTGCTGCTTACACTGGGGTTCAGGGCCCGTTTTCCGTCCGGCAGAGGAATGGTTCGCAACCTGATTGTCGGACTTTTCCTGCAGAGCTTCTTTCTGGGCGGATGCTTTTATGCCATCCATCGTGGCATGCCGTCAGGCATTGTGGCGCTCATCACCGGCCTGCAGCCGGTACTGACTGCAATACTGGTTTCACTCATGCACCGTCAGTCCCTGCATCCCCGGAAATGGCTGGGTATTGCGATTGGCTTTGCGGGCGTTTTCCTGGTGCTCTCGCCAGGCCAGCATAGTTTTGCACTGGATCCTGTGGCTTTTGGGTCGGTCATGCTGGGGTTATTTGGCGTAACGATCGGAGCGCTTTATCAGCGCCGTGCTCAGGGAGATGGACATATCTTTGCGAACACGTTTTTACAGTACGTCACTTTGACAATATCGATGGGTGCAATTAGCCTGATGTTCGAATCTGCTCCGACGCAGTGGAGCTTATCATTTGCGCTGGGTCTGGGCTGGCTGGTTATTGGCGTATCGGTTCTGGCGATTATGTTGCTGATTTTTATGATACGAAGCGGTGAAGCAACCAAAGTCGCTACTTACTTTTACCTGGTTCCCATTCTCACGGCAGCTGAAGCGTGGTTGCTGTTTGGAGAGGCCATTACATTGCCCATGCTTGTGGGTATGGCAATAACTATAATCGGCCTGATTTTTGTCATCCGGGAATAGACAACCGCACGCGTCGCTGTATGCTTTTGTATATGGCGACGTATAATAGCGGTCAAAGTCAAATTCCGGATGAATATGCAAACAGTCAGCTTTTCCGATTCTCCCGTTGATGATCTCCTCGCTGAGCTTCTTACCCTGGCACGCTCCCGTTTTCCACTTCCCTGCGATTGCCTTCGCGCAGAACAGACGCATCAGGTAAAGAAGTTCGAGGTGGAAGGTGCGACCCTTTCCTTCCCGCTGGAAGGAGAATTCCGGTATCGTGAAAATGAGAAATGGCACCGGGTGATCCCGGGCGAGATTATGGTCGTCCCGAATGCCCGTAGCATCGATATAGAATATGCCCCTTCAGAACAAAGTGGTGAGTTTGTTGCCCTGAGCGTGGTGCTCGCGGAGGAACAGCTTGAAGCAGCCAGGCTGTTACTTGCCGCACCACCACCACAGGACACCGGCAGCATCGCAGCCATTTCCGTATCAGCTCTTCTTTCACCCCTTAACCGCTGGACAGCCGCAATGCGGGAAGGGAAGCGTCCGCTTTCCCTGCACGCCATGGTTGAAGTGGTGCTCTGGCTTTATGGCATGGGATACCATGCTTTGCTGCGAGCCCGGCAGCCAAGTCTGGCCATGAAAATCCGTCAGATGGTAGCGGACAAACCGGCTCATCCCTGGAGTGCTGCTGAAATTGAAGATCTGACGGGACTCAGTGGCCCCACGCTTCGGCGCCACCTGGCCAGTGAGTCAACCAGCTTACGCTCAGTTATCGCCGATGCACGTATCGCGGAGGCTCTCCGCCTGCTGATGACATCGACGCTGCCGGTAAAAACGGTCGCGGGGCGGGTGGGTTACAATTCACTATCGAGCTTCAGCAAGCAGTTTTCTGAACGCTATGGAATCGAACCTTCAGGGTTCCGCTGACTTCAGTTCGTTCAAGGTACACATTGCGTCCCTCGCACTTCAGTAACTTGCGTGGATCTTTCGAATATAACGGAAGATATTGGCCGGCATTGCGTGTAACCGGTTCAGGAGTTCTCATCGTGACGGGAGAGCTAAATCGGTACGGCTGTTGTTCTCAGCTATAAGAACAACTGAGTATCTGACCAGCTGTCTGGTGCTGGCAGCAGCATGCAGTGCAATCGGTCAGGCTCAAAGGAACTGACCTGATGTCAGGTTATAATTTCGGACACATCATAACCCCAGAAGGAGACAACTGTGGTTCATGTTTTCATTATCGGTGGTGCAGGCAAAATCGGCCAGCGTCTGTGCAGGATCCTTTCAGGTAGGGGGCATGCTGTTCGTGCCCTCTACCGTAAGCCAGAGCAGCAGGCATTGCTAGGCGAGCTGGGTGCTGAGCCCGTCAGTGGGAGCCTGACAGAGCTGGATGCAGCTGCGCTGGCGATGCACTTTGCAGGTAGTGATACAGTGGTGTTTACTGCCGGTGCCGGCGGTAAGGGGGGACAGGAGATGACCAATGCGGTCGACGGCGAAGGGCTGAAAAAGTCGGTAGCTGCCGCCCTCAGTGCCGGTGTGTCTCGCTTTCTGCTCGTTTCTGCATTCCCGGAGTCCGCACGGGGAGAAACCACTTCTGAATCATTCGAAAATTATATGCGTGTTAAAAAAATGGCCGATGTGGAACTAGCACAAAGCGAGCTTGACTGGGTGATCCTGCGCCCCGGCGCGCTGCAGGATAAGACTGGTACGGGTTATGTACGTGCCGGCCTGGCCATCCCGTATGGTAACGTGCCCCGTGATGACGTGGCGGCTACGCTGGCTGAACTCATTGAGCAACCTGCCGTCAGCCGCGTCATCATTGAGCTGACGTCTGGCGATGCTCCTGTCCGTGAAGCCATACAGAAGCTGGCGGGCCGATAAAAGGCAGCGCACGTACCAGCAGGCTGCAGGCCCCCAGGCGTTTACAATAAACTTTCCAGCCAGTCGGTAAACGCCCGTACTTTTCGGGAGAGATGGCGGTGCGGATACAGAAGTTACAGTTTGCGATTCGGGGACGTATTATCTGGCAGAACCTCTACCAACAGCCCGCGATCGAGATAAGGCTGCAAAAAAATATTCATGCCCTGTAGTATTCCCAGCCCCGCCAGGCCTGCTGCAATGTAGGCTTCTGAGTTATCCACGACAAGCCTGCCTGGAAGTTCAATTTCGGTGGAGCCCTCTGACGTCCCGAATGTCCAGGGCATAACTTGTCTGTTGCTGCTGTTAATCCAGTTGACGGCCTGATGCTGCTGCAACTCGTCCATTGTTTCCGGGGTGCCGTGTTGATCAAGATACGCAGGACTGGCGCAGGTCGTCATTTTAACGGTTCCCACCTCCTTTGCGATATAGTCGCCATCGTCCAGCTCCCCCACCCTCAGTATGCAGTCCAGGCCATCATGCAGCATATTCCGTCGGCGGTCTGAGCTGCTCAGGATAATTTCAATTCCGGGATGCTGGCGATAAAAATCAGGCAGGTTGGGTATAACAAGTAAAGCCGCAAACGCGACAGGCATATCTATGAGCGAATAGCGGGCGTCAAAATGATAGCGACAGGAAAGTTCTGCCATATTAAACATAACAACCCTTGGGCGCACCGCCGCAGGCGCCCTCAGCACGTTTCTGCGGCCTCCCGCCTGTTTCCGGCACCTTTCAAACGCCCCTGATGATTTCTGCGCGTCTGCATGGCTATGCAGTGAGATCTGCTCTCCACCGATTAGTGCATGCAGATTTTGGAAACGTCCAATTCTGGCACGAAGCGGTCACCCCGGCGGGGTGCAGTCCGCTGTCAGCGAAAACGGACATTGAGCCAATCAAATAATCTGTGCCAGAATTTGTCATTGAGGCTAGTACTTTCGAGTAGATCTATTTCCCGCCCGTACTCTTAAACTCATCTATCTCATCCTTCTACGACTTATTACCGGGAATATAAAACCCCGCCGAAGCGGGTTTGGTAATTTGAGTTTTTCTCAGGCGGCCATCTTTCTGCATTGTTCGGCGCAGTGATGACAAGCGCTTGAGCAATCCTGACAATGGTCATGTTCATGCTTTCCACACTCGTCACCGCACTTCTGACAAACATCAGCGCAAAGACGGCAAAGATCCTGGGCAGACCCGCTATTTAGTGTCATGAATTGAGCTGCAAGACGGCAGATATTTGCACACTGCATATCCAGTTTTATGCACTCGCGCATCATCTCCAGATTCTCTTCGTCGAGACACGAAGCCGCACAGTTATCACATGCCGTTGCACATAGATAACAGGCTTCGATGCATTTTTTGTATTCGTCTAGACTTTGTTGAATAAATCGAACTTTTGCTGAGTTGAAGGATCAGATCACGCATCTTC
>NZ_JBMKHS010000023.1:0-72303 GCF_049238105.1 Enterobacter cloacae complex sp. IR5418
TTCTGATGCCAGACGCCGTTGTCCTCCTGCCAGTCGCCGCCCGCGTATTCATAAATACGACGGAAGCTGACGTCCGGGGTTAAGTCTTTGTAATCCTTGCAGGCCAGCTCGCAGGTTTTGCACCCGGTGCAGCGGCTGGAATCAATAAAAAATCCATACTGGGTTGTCATCGGTTAATCCTTATGCCTTCTCGATCTGCACCAGGTTAGTGTGCTGCGGGTTGCCTTTCGCCAGCGGTGACGGGCGGTGCGTGGTCAGGGTATTAATGCAGGAGCCGTGATCGACACGATCGCCGTTCATGTTGGCGTCATGCCAGGCGCCCTGGCCCATCGCGCTCACCCCCGGCATGATGCGTGGTGTCACTTTCGCGGCAATGCGCACTTCGCCGCGGTCGTTGAAGACGCGCACCATATCCCCGTTTTTGATACCGCGTTTCTCTGCATCCACAGGGTTAAGCCACACCTCCTGGCGACAGGCGGCCTGGAGCACGTCCACGTTGCCGTAGCTGGAGTGGGTGCGCGCTTTGAAGTGGAAACCGAACAGTTGCAGCGGGAATTTGCTGCGCTCGGGCGCGTCCCAGCCTTCGAAGGTTGAGGCATAGACCGGCAGGGGGGTGATGGTTTCGTCTTTTTGCAGTTCCCAGGTTGCTGCAATATCCGCCAGCTTGCTGGAGTAGATCTCGATCTTCCCGGACGGGGTTTTCAGCGGATTGGCATCCGGATCGTCACGGAATTTTTTGTAGGCCACAAAATGTCCATTTGGATCTTTGCGCTTATAAATACCCATTTTTTTCAGCGCGTCGTAGGACGGCAGCAGCGGATCTTTGGCGACCATTTTGGCGTACAGGTAGCGCAACCACTGCTCCTGCGTACGGCCTTCGGTGAATTTCTGATGGATATCCGGGCCGAGGCGTTTCGCCACCTCGCTCATGATCCAGTAAATAGGCTTGCGCTCGAACTTCGGTGCGGTCACCGGCTGGAGGAAAATCAGGTACCCCATGTTGCCGGCGTAATCGTTGGGGATGATATCTTCCTGCTCAACGGTCATCAGGTCCGGCAGAACAATATCGGCATACTTCGCGGACGAGGTCATGAAGTTGTCGATGACGACGATCGTTTCGCACTTACTCTCGTCCTGCAATATGTCGTGGGTTTTGTTGATATCGGAGTGCTGGTTGATGATGGTATTACCCGCGTAGTTCCAGATGAACTTGATCGGCACATCGAGCTTATCCTTGCCGCGTACGCCGTCGCGCAGGGCGGTCATCTCCGGTCCACGGGCAATGGCATCCGTCCAGCTGAAGCAGGAAATTTGCGTTTTCACCGGATTTTCCGGCAGCGGCATACGTTCGATGGTGATGGTGTAGGTTGATTCGCGCGCGCCGCTGTTGCCACCGTTAATGCCAACGTTACCCGTCAGGATCGGCAGCATGGCGATGGCGCGGGACGTTTGCTCGCCGTTGGCCTGACGCTGCGGGCCCCAGCCCTGGCAAATGTAGGCCGGTTTCGCCGAACCGATTTCACGGGCAAGCTTAATGATGCGATCGGCGGGGATGCCCGTAATGCGTGACGCCCACTCCGGGGTTTTCGCGGTTTGGTCATCACCCTGGCCGAGAATATAGGCTTTATAATGACCATTAGCAGGAGCGCCTTCCGGCAGGGTTTTTTCGTCATAACCCACGCAGTATTTATCGAGGAAAGGTTGATCGACGAGGTTTTCATTAATCAGCACCCATGCAATACCCGCCACCAGTGCGGCATCGGTGCCAGGACGAATGGGGATCCACTCGTCTTCACGCCCTGCGGCAGTGTCGGTGTAGCGCGGATCGATAACGATCATCCGCGCGTTTGACCGTTCGCGCGCCTGCTCGAGGTAGTAAGTGATCCCGCCGCCGCTCATGCGCGTTTCCGCCGGATTATTGCCGAACATCACGACCAGTTTGGTATTTTCGATATCCGATGTGCTGTTGCCATCGTTACTGCCGTAGGTGTAGGGCATTGCGCAGGCGATCTGCGCGGTCTGTAGGTGCCGTAGTGGCTGAGGAAGCCGCCGTAGCAGTTCATCAGGCGCGCAACCAGCGAGGCGTAAGGGGAGGAGCGGGTGATGTTGCCGCCTACAATCCCGGAGGAGTAGTTAATGTAGACCGCTTCGTTGCCGTATTTTTCGACCACGCTTTTCAGGCTCGCGGCGATGGTGTCCAGCGCTTCTTCCCAGGTAATACGCTCAAACTTGCCTTCTCCGCGTTTGCCCACGCGTTTCATCGGATAGTTCAGACGGTCTGGATGATTAATGCGACGGCGAATTGAACGGCCACGCAGGCAGGCGCGAACCTGATGGTTGCCGTAAATGTCCTCGCCGGTGTTATCCGTTTCAACCCAATAGACTTCGTCATCGCGAACGTGCAGACGCAGCGCGCAGCGGCTACCGCAGTTCACCGAGCAGGCACCCCAGACGACTTTATCTTCTGCTGGCTGAATAGCGGTCTGCACTGCGGCGGCGGCGCTTTTCAGACCAAAAGGTAATGTGATCCCACCGGCGGCAAGCGCCAGGGACCCTATGGCAGTAGATTTAACCAGAGCTCGACGGCTTATCCCGCCGTGATGTTCAACTTCGGACATGACTCACCCCATCATTGTTAATAATTATTTTCACCCGTGACTACAACCGGGCTAATGATGGGGGAGTGTTACTTATTTGGAGGTATTAAATATTAATCCTAGTCAATTCAGGGGTATTGAGTGGAAAAATCATTGCGGCTCAGCGGGCGCATTCTCTTGCGTACCTGCCCCGCTTACCGGGTAGTTGCCGCTACTGGTGCGGGTGTACAAAATTTTGAAAGTATCATTGGCACAATGCCCAACGACCTGCGCATCCGGCTGATCGGCCTGATCGTTCGGGACGATGTTCAGGGTAAAGCCAGACTCCGGCACGCCGTTGTTGATAATCTTCTGCTGAATGTCACTTTTCACGCGCTCGCAGGAGTCCGGGGCCGCAAGAATAGCGGGTGAAGCACTCATTAACAGCAGGGCGGTAATCCAGGGTAACCGTTTCATCTGTAGCTCCTTTTCACTGTGTAGACTGTAAGCATAGCAGGGTTAGGGTAAGCTTTTGTTTTTGGGTCTCTGTTTCTGAATTGTCCTGGAAGTGCTGAAACGCACGGCCATTAATGAAAATAGGTTACTTACCCTTTCCCTTGATTGATTATTGGATTGAACAGTGGCGTAATCGCGCGTCGATAACGGTGGCGATGCTTTGCAGCTAACGGCCTTTCCCGCATAAGTAAATTCCAAATTCTTTTCTTTTTGGCATCCAGCAGGGCATCACCTTTTGATTCATTAATTGTTGAAACATTGGCTTCTTCGGAAAGGCGCACTGGATAAGGTACTATAGAGTGAATTTTCGCCAGTGATAGGTCTTCGAATAAACTCCATTTATCGGCAACCATCCATACAGGATAAAGGTTATCCAGAAGGCTACTAGCAGCTTTTTGATTGATAATATATGCATGAGTAGTCGTGGCATGCTGAGTCTTATGTATATTATATGAGCCGAAAATGTGTTTGGACGGTTTTTTGTAATATTTATTGACCCGACTCAGAAGAAGAATCTCAGGTTTTGCCTTGCTGAGCGTAACGCTATTAAGTATCTCACGCAGATCGCTGTTTAGTACAACATCATCCTCAAGGATAAGAGCGGCGTCGATATTTTCATCTATTATTCTTTTGTATATTTTTTGATGGCTTAATGCACAACCTACTTCTCCCGGAAGAAAAGCATAATTTGTCTCCCGTGTGACATTTCTTAGTTCAGTTTCAGTCATTATTCGACCATCTACTGCTTCAATAAACTCGTATTCAATGTTCAATTCGGACAATTGACATTCCATTTTCGCACGACGTTCGAGCGAGTGTTTGAGATTGACTATAAAAGTTCTCATCCTTTGAACGTTCCTTGAAGACTGTTTGGCTGGACTACATTCGTACATTTTACCAGTATTCGAACCAATTCAACATCGTTACCATACTATTTGCTACTATGAGTGCCACAACCCTTTCATTCTTTTGGTAAATGATGTGAACAAATACGCAGCGATAACGCTACTGGCAACGGTACTGGTGGGATGCGACAACGACACCGCGCCGCTGTCATTTACGCCGGAGATGGCGAGCTTTTCGAACGAGTTTGACTTTGATCCACTGCGCGGCCCGGTGAAAGACTTTACCCAGACGCTGTTCAACGATAAGGGGGAAGTCTCTAAACGCGTGACCGGAACGATGTCGACGGAAGGGTGTTTCGATACGCTTGAACTGCACGATCTGGAGGCTAACACGGGCGTTGCGCTGGTGCTGGATGCTAACTACTACGTCGATGCGGAAACCCAGCAGCAGAAGGTGAAGTTGCAGGGAAAATGTCAGCTGGCGGAACTGCCGTCCGCTGGTTTGACGTGGGACACCGACGATAACGGGTTTGTGGTTGCCGCGCACAGCAAAGAGATGGAAGTGAAGTATCAGTATGACGCCGACGGCTACCCGTTGGGTAAAACCACGGTCTCCGGCGACCAGCGTTTATCGGTCAAGTCGATGCCGTCGAAAGATCTGCACAAGCGCATGGATTATACGGCGGTAAGCCTGTTGAACGATAAGCCGATGGGCAATGTAAAGCAGAGTTGTGATTACGATCGCCACAACAACCCGGTGAGCTGTGAGCTGGTGATCACCGATGACAGCGTCAAACCTGCCGTGGAGCGCAAGTACACCATCAAAAACAGCATTGAATATTATTGAGCGTAAAACCGCGCAGGTTACTGCGCGGTAGGTTTAAGCAGACTGGCGGAAGAGGACTTATGCCCGGCCAGATGCTGATGCTGGAAAATGCACATGCGGATGGTGTTACGGTATTCGCCGTTAATAAAGAACTCATGGATCAGTTCACCTTCCACCATAAAGCCCAGCTTACGGTAGATGTGAATCGCTTTTTCGTTCTCTTTGTCGACGATGAGATAAAGCTTGTAGAGATTCAGGACGTTAAACCCGTAATCCATCGCCAGCTTTGCCGCCCGCGACGCCAGACCTTTCCCCTGATGTTCCGGTGAAATTATAATCTGAAATTCCGCCCGACGGTGAACGTGGTTGATCTCAACCAGTTCAACCAGCCCGGCTTTTTCACCTTCGCACTCCACCACAAAGCGGCGTTCACTCTGATCGTGGATATGCTTATCGTAGAGATCGGACAGCTCGACAAAGGCCTCGTAAGGCTCTTCAAACCAGTAACGCATCACGCTGGCATTGTTGTCGAGCTGGTGAACAAAGCGTAAATCTTCGCGCTCCAGCGGACGGAGCTTAACGTCACACAGCGTCGACATTACGGTGCTACCGTGCGGCCAGTACGACGATCCAGACAGCGCAGGGTGTTAGGCTCCCAGTAAGCGTTGACATTGGCACTTTGCTGGCATTTGTCGCGGGCATCAAACGCGACGTCTTCTTTATCCCACTCTTTTTCCACGCGCTTATTCACTTTCTGACGCAGGCTGCGGGTGTCATTCCATTGTTCTTTGTCCATGGCGGCGTTCTGACGGCTTTGCGCGCTGTCACCAGACTCAATGATGAGTTTGCTGGTTTCGGCTGATGCCGTTGCGGCAAAGGCGAACGATGACAGCGCCAGTACGGCTGTCAGACAAAGGCGTTTGCTTAATGTAGTCATAGCGTTTCCTTTAAACGGGTGCAGACAATCGGATTACCCCGTTGGATTCTACACCAATCCTAAAGGGTGTCATACCCGCGCGGCAGGTATGGGAACGATGTGAACATTATCGCGCAGGATGTCTAAATCAATCCTCACGAAACGAGAGATTGTTCAACGCTGTGGTTGCGTAGTAGTGTCCTCATTGTGTGATCGTCCGCTGATTTTACGATCATTATACTTGTATGGTAGTAGTGTAGTTGCGTAAATTTCCTGCATCACAACGAGCGATGTAAGGAAATGGATTATGAAGATTGTCGGGGCTGAAGTATTTGTCACCTGCCCGGGGCGTAACTTTGTCACCCTTAAAATCACGACCGATGAGGGCATTGTCGGGCTGGGTGATGCCACGCTGAACGGACGTGAACTTTCCGTTGCCTCCTACCTGAAAGATCACCTGTGCCCGCAGCTGATTGGCCGCGATGCGCACCGCATCGAAGATATCTGGCAGTTCTTCTATAAAGGCGCGTACTGGCGTCGTGGTCCGGTCACGATGTCAGCGATTTCTGCCGTGGATATGGCGCTGTGGGACATAAAAGCGAAAGCCGCGAACATGCCGCTCTACCAGCTTCTGGGCGGGGCATCCCGGGAAGGGGTGATGGTTTATTGTCACACCACCGGACACACCATTGACGACGTGCTGGAAGATTATGCCCGTCATAAAGAGATGGGCTTCAAGGCGATTCGCGTGCAGTGCGGCGTGCCGGGAATGAAAACCACCTACGGCATGGCTAAAGGGAAAGGGCTGGCGTACGAGCCTGCGACCAAAGGCGCCTGGCCGGAAGAACAGCTGTGGTCCACCGAGAAATATCTCGATTTCACACCCAAACTGTTCGACGCGGTGCGCAGTAAATTCGGCTTTAATGAACATCTCCTGCACGACATGCACCACCGTCTGACGCCCATCGAAGCGGCGCGGTTCGGCAAGAGCATCGAAGAATTCCGTATGTTCTGGATGGAAGACCCAACGCCTGCGGAAAACCAGGAGTGTTTCCGCCTGATCCGCCAGCACACCGTCACGCCAATTGCGGTGGGTGAAGTGTTTAATAGCATCTGGGACTGCAAGCAGCTGATTGAAGAGCAGCTCATTGACTATATCCGCGCCACCCTAACCCATGCGGGCGGCATCACCGGGATGCGTCGCATTGCGGACTTTGCCTCACTCTACCAGGTGCGTACCGGTTCACATGGCCCGTCGGATCTGTCGCCGATTTGCCACGCCGCGGCGCTGCATTTTGACCTGTGGGTACCGAACTTCGGCGTTCAGGAGTATATGGGGTATTCAGAGCAGATGCTGGAAGTGTTCCCGCACAGCTGGCGCTTCGATAACGGCTATATGCACCCGGGCGACAAGCCAGGGCTGGGCATTGAATTTGATGAGAAGCTGGCGGCGAAATACCCGTACGAACCGGCCTGTCTGCCGGTAGCCCGTCTGGAAGACGGCACCCTCTGGAACTGGTAAACGAGGAGCGAATGATGAAAAGCGTAGTGATCCAACAGCCGAATGCGCTGGTAATCGAGGAGCGTCCTCTTCCGTTGCCGGGCGCAGGGGAAGTCCGCGTCAAAATTAAGCTGGCCGGGATCTGTGGTTCCGACAGCCATATCTATCGCGGACATAACCCGTTTGCGAAATACCCGCGCGTGATTGGTCATGAGTTCTTTGGCGAGATTGACGCTGTGGGTGAGGGCGTGGAGAGCACCCGTCTGGGCCAGCGCGTTTCGGTTGATCCGGTGATCAGCTGCGGGCACTGCTACCCCTGTTCCGTCGGTAAACCGAACGTTTGCACCTCGCTGGTGGTGCTGGGCGTTCATCGCGACGGTGGCTTCAGCGAATACGCCGTCGTCCCGGCGAAAAATGCGTGGCACATCCCGGACGCCATTCCCGACCAACACGCGGTGATGGTAGAGCCATTCACCATTGCCGCTAACGTGACGGGACAGGCGAAACCGACCGAACAGGATGTGGCGCTGATCTACGGCGCAGGCCCAATGGGGCTGGTCACCGTGCAGGCGCTGAAGGGCGTTTACAAGGTGAAGCAGGTCATCGTTGTCGATCGCATTGATGAGCGGCTGGCGATGGCACAACGCAGCGGCGCGGACTGGGTCTTCAACAACGGCGAGCAGTCTTTACAGGCCGCGCTGGATGCAAAAGGGATCAAGCCGACGTTAATCATCGATGCTGCCTGTCATCCGTCCATTTTGCAGGAAGCGATTACGCTGGCGTCTCCGGCGGCGCGCATCGTGCTGATGGGCTTCTCCAGCGACCCGAGCCAGATCGTGCAGCAGGGGATCACCGGCAAAGAGCTGTCGATCTTCTCTTCACGCCTGAATGCCAACAAATTCCCGGTGGTCATTGACTGGCTGGAAAAAGGGCTAATCGACCCTGAAAAACTGGTCACCCATACATTTGACTATCACCACGTTACAGACGCCATCGAACTGTTTGAAAAAGACCAGCGGCAGTGCTGCAAAGTCTTGCTCACGTTCGACCAATAATAATTCACGCGGTTAAGAGCCTGCGAAGACAGGCTCTAAGTGGTACGCATCTTACCTTTCAGAGATAGCCATTATGACTCAAGCACAACCTCAAAGAAGTACGTCAGATCTGGTGAAAGCCGCCGTATCTGGCTGGCTGGGCACCGCCCTGGAGTTTATGGATTTCCAGCTTTACTCCCTGGGTGCCGCGCTGGTGTTCCATGAAATTTTCTTCCCTGAGCAGTCCGCGGCCATGGCGCTGATCCTGGCGATGGGCACCTACGGCGCAGGTTACATCGCGCGTATCGTCGGGGCGTTTATCTTCGGCAGAATGGGAGACAGCATTGGTCGTAAAAAAGTGCTGTTTATCACCATCACCATGATGGGGATCTGCACCACCTTAATCGGCGTATTGCCGACCTACGCGCAGATCGGGATTTTCGCACCGGTGCTACTGGTAACGTTGCGTATTATTCAGGGGCTGGGCGCGGGCGCGGAAATCTCGGGCGCAGGCACCATTCTGGCGGAGTATGCGCCGAAGGGCAAACGCGGCATCATCTCTTCGCTGGTGGCGATGGGAACCAACTGCGGGACGCTGAGCGCCACGGCGATCTGGGCTGTGATGTTCTTTGCTCTCGATCGCGAAGAACTTATTGCCTGGGGCTGGCGCGTGCCGTTCCTCGCCAGCGTTGTGGTGATGATCTTCGCCATCTGGCTGCGTATGAACCTTAAAGAGAGCCCGGTGTTTGAGAAGGTTAACGACGCCGAAACCGTGACACCGGTTGCCGCGCAGGATACCTCTTTAGGCGCGATGTTTAAGAGCAAATCCTTCTGGCTGGCTACCGGGCTGCGCTTTGGTCAGGCGGGTAACTCCGGGCTGATCCAGACTTTCCTTGCCGGGTATCTGGTGCAGACGCTGCTCTTCGATAAGGCGATCCCAACCGATGCGCTGATGATCAGTTCGATTCTGGGCTTCCTCTCAATCCCGCTGCTGGGCTGGCTGTCCGATAAAGTGGGGCGCCGTCTGCCGTATATCATCCTTAACATTTCAGCCATCATTCTGGCTTACCCGATGCTGTCGATTATCGTCGACAAGAGTTACGCGCCGGGCGTGATTATGCTCTCTATCATCGTGATTCATAACTTTGCGGTGCTCGGGCTGTTCGCGCTGGAAAACATCACCATGGCGGAAATGTTTGGTTCGCGGAATCGCTTTACACGCATGGCGATCTCGAAAGAGGCGGGCGGTCTGGTTGCTGTGGGCTTTGGTCCGGTGCTGGCAGGGATCTTCTGCAACATGACCGGGTCCTGGTGGCCGATTGTCGCGATGCTGGTGGCGTACTCGCTGATTGGGCTGATTTCGGCTCTGATGATGCCGGAAGTGCGCGACCGCGATCTGAGTGAAGCCGAAGATGCAGCCGAAGCAACCCATAAGGAAGCGGTGGCCTACGGCGCGCTCTCTTCACGCCGCTGATGGTTTACAACTTGCGTTACCTGTCACACAACTTTTCACTGATGTCACACCACATGGCGAAAAGTTAATTTAAATCAAGATCTGAAAACGACGTATCAGTATGGTTAATGGCAGCGTTTTTTGACTCCGACTGCCATTCTAGTTGGTGTAGTCAGCAGGCGCTGCCGCTCTGATAAGGAGCGGCAGCGGATCACAGCGTTCATTACTTAACGAGTCTCAATCATGGAAAACCGGTTATTACAGGCGAAGGCGACGCGTCCGCAGTACGATCGCGACAGCCTCAAGGCACGCATTGTTCATTTAGGCTTTGGCGCGTTTCACCGTGCGCACCAGGCGGTGTACACCGATATACTCGCCGCAGAACAGGGCAGCGACTGGGGTTACTGCGAAGTTAACCTGATTGGCGGCGAACAGCAGATTGCCGATCTCAAGGCACAGGATAACCTTTATACCGTGGCAGAGATGTCTGCCGATGCCTGGACGGCGCGCGTGGTCGGCGTCGTCAAAAATGCCCTGCATGCGCAGGTCGACGGGCTGGAAAGCGTGCTGGCGGCGTTGTGCGAACCGCAGGTTGCCATTGTTTCCCTGACCATCACTGAAAAAGGGTATTGCCACTCTCCGGCAAGCGGACAACTGATGCTCGATCATCCGTTAATCGTTGCAGACCTGCAAAACCCGCATCAGCCGAAATCTGCGCCGGGCGTGGTGGTTGAAGCGCTGGCGCGGCGTAAGGCGGCGGGGCTACCGGCATTCAGCGTGATGTCATGCGATAACATGCCGGAGAACGGCCACGTGATGCGCAACGTGACCTGTGCCTACGCGCGCGCTGTTGACGGCGAACTGGCGGACTGGATTGAAGCCAACGTCACCTTCCCGTCAACCATGGTGGATCGTATTGTGCCCGCCGTTACGGCTGATACGCTGGATAAAATCGAACAGCTGACCGGCGTACGCGATCCGGCAGGCGTGGCCTGCGAGCCGTTCCGCCAGTGGGTGATTGAGGACAACTTTGTTGCTGGCCGTCCAGCGTGGGAAAAGGCGGGTGCGGAACTGGTTTCAGATGTCATTCCCTTTGAAGAGATGAAGCTGCGTATGCTTAACGGCAGCCACTCCTTCCTGGCGTATCTCGGCTACCTGGCCGGTTATCAGCACATTAACGACTGCATGGAAGATGAACATTACCGCGCAGCCGCACATGCGCTGATGCTGAAAGAGCAGGCGCCGACGCTGAAAGTGAAGGGTGTGGATTTAGGTCGCTATGCTGACCAGCTTATCGCGCGCTACAGCAATCCGGCACTGCGTCACCGTACCTGGCAAATCGCCATGGACGGCAGCCAGAAATTGCCGCAGCGTATGCTCGATTCCGTGCGCTGGCACCTTGTCCACCAGAAACCTTTCCCGCTGTTGGCCCTGGGTGTGGCAGGCTGGATGCGCTATGTCGGCGGTGTGGATGAGCAGGGTAACGCCATTGAGGTGAGCGATCCGCAGCTGGCGGTAATTCAGGCGGCGGTAAACGGTAGCGCTGAAGGCGAAAGCCGGGTTAGCGCGCTGTTGGGCATTGAGGCTATTTTCGGTAATGAGTTGCCGAAGGACGCGGTGTTTGTTGATGCCGTGATGCAGGCCTATCACACGTTGCTGCAAAAAGGCGCGAAGGCCACGGTTGCTGAGTACGCCGCCCGGCTCTGACGCGATGACATGCCGCCGTTCGCGGCGGCATGTCGGGGAACAGCTTAGTGCATTCCCAGGCGAATCAGCTCAATCGGTTCGAACTTACCTTCGCATCCTTCCACTTCAACCGTTTTACCACGACGCACCTGCTCGGCATTCAGGCCGTCGCTGTGGATCGCTTTAATCACGCCGAACTGACCTGTGCCGCTAATCATAACGCGGCTGCCAGTGGTGATTGCATTTCGGTTACGGTCGTATGTCATCATGGTATTTTCTCCTCTTGCACTTATCCGTTACGGCGCTAATTCAACGGCTGCCGTTCACGGGGCACTATTAATACGCCTCTCTTAAACTGAATTATTTGCTTTTGATCAAGCTCACACTTTTTTCTTATTTCATGATGGCGCTGACGGTTCAGGACATCGCTTTACAAAGCGGACAGTTATTTTCCTTATTTGATAGTTTACGAACGTAAGTGTTTAGGTTTCGTTTATCTCCGCAATGCCATTCTGGAAGCAGAAAATAACCCTTCATCGGAAAAGGAGTCAGGCTTATGTATAAGAAAATTTTGATGCCTGTTGACGTGTTTGAAATGGATTTGAGCGATAAAGCGGTACGCCACGCGGTCAACCTCGCGAAGGCGGAAGGCGCGACAATCACCCTGGTCAACATTCTCCCTAACAGCAGCCGTTCGTTACTGCGGGGGTTCAATGCGGATATTAAGAAGTTCGAAGAGTATATGACCGCCGAATCTGATAAGAAGATGAAGGCGCTGAAACGGCTCTTTGATATGTCCCCGGACAATATTGACTGTGAAGTTCGCTTCGGCAACGTACGCGATGAAATCATCAAGCTCAGTAAAGAGGGGAAATATGATGTCATTGTTATCGGATCAAAAAATCCGAGTATCACAACGCATCTGCTGGGTTCAAATGCTGAAACTATCCTGCGCTACGCCACTATTCCGGTATTAGTGGTCCGCTAATCACTTCGCCGCAACCGAAAGGGGGCGGCGAGGTTTTATTCTTCGCTAAACCACTCGCGGTTTTCCTGACGAATTAACTGAACTGACTCGCTAATTTCCTGGAGGTGAAGCGTCATCGCTTTATCTACGGCTTCCACGTCGCGTTTTTCCAGAGCACTGAAAATATCATGATGCTGTCGCAGCAACATCTCTGGCGGAGAAACATGATTAAGACTCATGTAGCGCACGCGGTCGATGGTCGCTTTGATGTTTTCGACGGTATCCCACGCGAGCTGGCACTCGGCGACCTGCGCCAGTTTCTGGTGAAACTCGTCGTCCAGCTGGAAAAAGTCGTTTAACTGTTTGCGGTCGATGGCGATACGTTGCTGATGCAGGTTTTGCTCCAGCAGGTAACATTGGTTGTCGTTAATGAGCGACGCGGCACGACGCACCACGGCGCACTCGATGGCCTGACGAACAAAACAGCCATTTCGTACCTGCGAAAGGGAAATTTTATTTACATAGCTGCCGCGCTGCGGGCGGATCTGAATAAGGCCGTTTTCTGCAAGCTTGATAAACGCCTCACGTACCGGCTGACGGGAAACGTCAAAACGTACCGAAACCTCTTTTTCTGAGAGTGGCGTTCCCGGTGGGATCAGGCAGCGAACAATATCACGGCGTAAAATGCGATAGATTTGCTGGTTAACGGGCTGGGTAGGATTAAGTTGCGATTCAGCGGCCATGGGTTGTGGTTTCTCAGAGAGTTAACCTGAACATACTACCATTCTTTTCCCTGCCATCACATACCCGGCCCGCAGGCCGGGTGGGGTAAATTAATCGCGATGCACGCTGAGTCCGGCATAGGTCTGGCTGACGGGCATCATCTCAACTGTATTGATGTTGACATGCTTCGGCAGGGTCGCAACCCACCAGACGGTTTCGGTGATATCTTCCGGCGTCAGCGCGTTCGCATTTTCATAGGTTTTATCCGCTTTCGCGTCATCGCCTTTGAACCGCACATTTGAGAACTCCGTTCCGCCTACCAGACCCGGCTCAACATCGGTCACGCGGATCGCGGTCCCGTGCAGGTCGGTGCGCAGGTTCAGGCTGAACTGACGGACAAAGGCTTTGGTTGCGCCGTACACGTTGCCGCCCGCGTAAGGCCAGCTACCTGCGGTGGAACCGATATTGATGATATGACCACGGTTACGTTCAACCATGCCGGGCAGCACGGCGCGGGTCATGTACACCAGCCCTTTGTTGTTGGTGTCAATCATGTTTTCCCAGTCTTCCACGCTGGCTTTGTGAGCAGGCTCCATGCCCAGCGCCAGGCCGGCGTTATTGACCAGAACGTCGATTTCACGCCATTCGGCAGGCAGGCTGGCAATCATCTCTTCAATGGCGGCGCGGTTGCGGACGTCCAGCTGTGCGGTCAGGATGCTGTCACCCAGTTCGTCTTTTAGCTCCTGCAAACGCTCCTGACGACGCCCCGTTGCAATCACTTTGTGTCCGTTGGCGACGAAGCGACGCGTGATGCTTTCACCAAAACCCGCCGTTGCCCCGGTAACTAAAATAATCATCTCACTGTTCCTCAACGCTTTTTGTGTTGTACTAACATAGCACGCTCTTTGGCACGTCGTTAAGGCAACATTTGTATGACGCCATTGCAGGCCAGCGCAGGCTGGCCTACTCTGGGGAGAAATACCGTGCTCAGGAGTAAACGATGTCGGTCAACAATCCTTTTTTTGAAATTAGCCTGTTGCCTTATCAGGCGCCACGTTTTGATGCGATCAACGACAGCCATTATCGTCCGGCATTTGATGAAGCAATGCGCCTGAAGCGTGCAGACATTGACGCGATTATCACGCAGCGCGCCGAGCCGGATTTCGACAACACCGTGCTGGCGCTGGAAAAGAGCGGGGCCATGCTGTCGCGCGTGAACAGCGTGTTCTTCGCCATGACGTCCGCACACACCAACGATTATCTTCAGGCGCTGGACGAGCAGTTCTCCACCGAACTGGCCGGGCTGGCGAACGATATCTGGCTAAACGATACCCTTTTCGCCCGTGTGGAAGCCGTCTGGCAGGAGCGCGAGGGCCTGGATGCCGAATCCCGACGACTGACGGAGGAGACATATCAGCACTTTGTTCTTGCGGGCGCGCGACTGAACGCCGATGAAAAAGCGGAGCTGAAAGCCCTGAATACCGAAGCCGCCACCCTGACCAGCCAGTTCAACCAGCGCCTGCTGGCGGCGAAAAAGGCGGGCGGACTGGTAGTGGACAACGTGCATGCGCTGGATGGGCTGAGTGCAGAGGAGATCGCTGCCGCGGCTCACGCTGCCGCAGAAAAAGGGCTGACGGATAGCTGGCTGATCCCACTTTTAAATACCACCCAACAGCCCGCACTGGCGGCGCTGTCGCAGCGCGAGACGCGTAAGAAGCTGTTTAACGCAGGCTGGGAACGCACTCAGAAAGGGGACGAAAACGATACGCGCGATCTGATCCGTCGGCTTACCGCGTTGCGGGCAAGGCAGGCGCAGCTGCTCGGGTTTGAAAATTTTGCCAGCTGGAGCATTGCCGATCAAATGGCGAAAACGCCGGATGCCGCGCTCGAATTTATGCGCGGAATAGTGCCTGCGGCGCGCAGCAGGGCCGCGCTGGAGCAGGCGGATATTCAGAAGGTCATCGACGACGAGCAGGGCGATTTTACGGTGCAGGCCTGGGACTGGGCGTTTTATGCCGAACGCGTGCGCTCAGCGAAATATGCACTGGACGAAGCGCAAATCAAACCCTATTTCGCGCTCAATACCGTGCTGGAGGATGGCGTATTCTGGTCAGCCACGCAGCTGTTCGGTATCCGCTTTGTCGAGCGGTTTGATATTCCGGTTTACCACCCGGACGTTCGCGTGTGGGAGATTTTCGATCACACCGGCGAAGGCATGGCGCTGTTTTACGGCGACTTTTTCGCTCGCGACTCTAAAGCGGGCGGCGCGTGGATGGGGAATTTTGTTGAGCAGTCTTACGAATTTGCCGCGCGTCCGGTGATTTACAACGTCTGCAACTATCAAAAACCGGCCAACGGCCAGACCGCGCTGATCTCCTGGGATGATGTGATTACCCTGTTCCACGAGTTTGGTCATACGCTGCATGGCCTGTTTGCCAGCCAGCGTTACGCCACGCTTTCCGGCACCAACACGCCGCGTGATTTCGTTGAATTCCCGTCACAGATCAATGAACACTGGGCCAGCCATCCGCAGGTATTTGCGCACTTTGCTCGTCACTATCAAACCGGCGAACCGATGCCGGATGCGCTGCGGGAAAAAATGCTCAATGCGACCCAGTTTAATAAGGGGTATGACATGACGGAGCTATTGAGCGCCGCGCTGCTGGATATGAACTGGCACGGCATTCAGAAGCCTGTTGAAGATGTGGAAGCCTTTGAAGCCGCCGCCCTGAAAAAAGAGGGGCTGGATCTACCAGCCGTACCGCCGCGCTACCGCAGCAGCTATTTCGCCCATATCTTCGGCGGCGGCTACGCGGCAGGTTATTACGCCTATCTCTGGACGCAGATGCTGGCGGACGATGGCTACCAGTGGTTTGTCGAGCAGGGCGGTTTGACGCGCGAAAACGGACAGAAATTCCGCGAGGCGATTTTGTCCCGCGGCAACAGCACTGATTTAGCTGAACTTTATCGCCAGTGGCGCGGGCACGATCCGAGGATTGAACCGATGCTGGAGAATCGCGGGCTGAGTGCACCGGGAGGCATTGAGGGCTGAAAACAGAACCGGGCTTTGCGCCCGGTTACTCTTGCGTCAACCACATGTCCGACTCTTCGAACATCTCCTCGAGCATGCGGTTCAGCTTTTCCCGGTCGCTTTTGCTGGCATCGCTGTTCAGGCCGTTCGCTTGCATCGGCTTAACCGTCACGCTGGCATCGGGAAAAATCCGGTGTACGCGTTTTGTCAGCTCGGCCAGGATGATTTCCCTGGCTCCCTCCAGCCCCTGTACGTTTCGCTTGTCATAAACCAGTTCCACAAACATGATTGTTTACCTTATGGATATTACGCTGGGATTCAGCCAAAGCGTAAAATACTACTGTATATGAGTACAGTCAAACCGCGTTCAGACTAAAGCATTGTCCAGAGCAATGCGCACAGCGTTGCCAGCCCACCCAGAACAACCAGAAATACCGTCACGCCACGAAGCTCCGCCAGCGCGGGGCGGGTGTAGATGAGGTAGGCGGGGATAAGGAACAGGATCACCGCAATCAGTGGCCCGCAGAACATTTCAATCAGGCTGAGCACATCCGGATTGGCATAAACAATGCCATAGGTCAGCAGGAACAGCGCCAGAGAGGCCAGCCGCTTGCTGGCTCTGGCCTTTTTACCGGATACGCTGGCAGCCAGTTGACCAAACGTTTGTGCGACCGACAGACCTACGCCCAGGAAAGATTTCGTCATACCGATGATGGCGATGAGCGGAGCAATGTGGTAAATCAGGCTGAAATCACCGTTTCCCTTCATCACGGACAGCACGTTCAGGTTCTCTGCCTTCGCCCGCACAAAGCTTTCATGCGGGATACCCAGCACGCAGCTCAGCACGAAAAAGAGGATGCTGGCGAAGATGGCGAAATAGGCGATGCGGATCACGAAGAGAGCCTTTTTTTCACCCTCGGCTTTCCTTTCCCGGTAGTAAGAGCTCAGCGGAGAGACCATAGGCGCACAGCAGAACGAGAAGGTAATAAGCGGCAGCGTCAGCCAGATGTTTTTCAGCGTTACCGGAAGCGGTGCGGCTGTTATTTCAGCGGCTGTACCGGTCAGGTTAGACAGATGCCAGCCCGGGATCAGTGATACGGCGATCAGCAGCACGGATGCCGCGAACGGCAGCGCCAGCGCGCTCATAATGGCCACGACTCTGTCCCGGCCCTTGCTCAGCACCACATACAGTGCAGCAACCACGATAAACGACAATGGCCCACGGCTGATCGCGGTGATATGCAGATGCTCCACCAGTAAATTATCCAGCGCATTAATTAGCGCCACCCCGTAAACCAGGGTTACCGGGAAGAAGGTCACACAGTAGAACAGGGTGATCAGCTTTTCACCTCGTCCGCTGAAGAAGGAACCGAAGATCGGCAACGTGCCGTTTTCAGTCTTCTCCTCACGCATATAGACACGACAGAGGAGTAAATGGGGGATCAGGGATAACGGCAGCCCCAGCAGGAGCATGACCAGGAAAATAACCGGGCCACGGGTGCCGATTTCCACGGGCAGGAACAGCGTTCCCGCCCCGACGGCTGTACCGTAGAGGCCCAGCGTCCAGATGTTATCCTGCCAGTGCCAGTTAGAGCGTGTTGTAATAGTACCTTAGAGCGTTGTGGCTTTATTCATCATGTTTTACCGCGTTATTAAAGGGTCGACGACGTGTTTAGTTTTTATTCTGTTCGTAGTCGTCGATGCGCCATGACGTCGCGGGCGGGAGGGGTTTGATTTCGCATACCGTAAACCTTATGTGTATGCCTGCAATAACTATCGTTATTTTTTGACGATGCTTTAACAGGCGGTTAATTAAGAAAGGGATTTGTTAAATTAACGAACAAATAATGCCTGACTTTCCCTGCCTGCACGTCTGTTAATTAAGGAGTAAACACCCTGTTTTATTAAGTACCATAAGGCGTCGAAATATTGAAGAGGGGATTTATTTGATTATTTCATTGGGCGTAAAAAAGCCGCTTTCTGCCCGAAATTAAAAAACACAATATAGACAATCGCGTAACTCGCTCGTAGCTTTCGAACCGTTTTGTAACACTACGTTCTGTTTCTGGTGGCGAAGGGACCCAGGGCACCGTATGTCCGCTATTAAACGCCCCTTAAAAAAATCCTCTTCTATACTCAGTTACGTTTAGTGAAATATGCGGCCGCGCCTCACGTCGCGTTGCCTTAATAGCGGCGGGCAGCAGGGGCATATATCCACGAAAACGCCTTAATCATGGTCAATTTTGCATTTTTTAGAGGGGGATTCCTGGTATGTTGCATTCTCAATCCTCGCGGGTCGGCAGCATTTTGCTGTTGCTGACCGCGATAATAGCCTTCGCGCTGGCGCTATACGCCTGGTGGACGCCGCTTACCGGCGTCACTGGCACCATTGGTGCACTGGGGGTGGTCATTGCCAGCGTAGTGCTGGCGATCCTGACCTTACTGTTACGTGCGGCATCGCGTCGCGGGGCGCGCATCTTCCTGATTATTGTCACTCTGGTGGTGCTGGTGGGTATTGGTTTTGCCGCCGCGCTGCTGCACCAGTACATCATAACGGCAGCCATGGTGGTCGGCCTGATCGGTCTGATTATGCTGAGCAGCCATTCCGCCCGTTACAACCATCCCGTCAGAAGCTGAGGAGCCGCCCGTGCACAACGATAAGCATTATCCCTTCATAAAAGTCAGCATGACGGCGCTGGCGCTGCTGGTCGCTCCGCTCGCGCTACAGGCGCAGGATAAGGCCGCTGAAGCCTCTCAGGGAACCCAGGAATCGCTTAATATCGATGCAGCCGATCAACAGGCACCTGGAACCACAAAAACAACAGACGATGCCTCAACCGGCAACGGTGGTGAACAGAAAGCCGCTTCGACGAGCCAGCCAGCGACGCCGCTGGTGCCCGGCACCGCCACCTGGGACAGCTTCCACGGCCAGCTTAACGCCCAGAAATACAGCCCGTTGACCCAGATTACGGCGGATAACGTCGGGAAATTAACGAAAGTCTGGGAGTTCCATACCGGTGATGTCTCGGATGGTAAAGGCGACACGCCAGCCACCGTCTGGTCCGCAACGCCCATTTTCGCCAACGACACGCTCTACATCGGCACCCCTTTCGATCGCCTGATTGCACTGGATCCGGGGACGGGTAAAGAGAAGTGGCACTATGACACCAAATCGTCGCGCATGGCGCTGACCCAGCCGGTGCTGAAAAACCGCGGCGTTTCCTACTGGCAGGCCAAAAATCCGGTGAACGGTCAGGCATGTCAGAAGATCGTCTATATGGGCACCGTTGACGGTAAACTCTTTGCGCTGGACGCCGATTCAGGCAAGCCGTGCAGTGATTTTGCGGACAACGGCGTGCTGGATCTGAACCAGTGGAACACGGTGAACGCGAAGTATCCGCTCTCTGTCCTGCAACCGCCAACCGTTGTCGGCAACCATATGCTGGTGGGCTGGGCCGGGAAAGACTGGGCCTATGCCGAAGCGCCTCCGGGCACCGTATTTTCCGTCAACGCCCGGACCGGTAAGCTTGAATGGACCTTTGAAGCGATCCCGGCAGAGATCCGCAAGCGCACCGGTACCGCCAACGTCTGGACGCACATGTCCGCCGATGAGGCCAATGGCCTGGTCTATCTCCCGGTCTCATCGCCGTCACCTAACTATTGGGGCGGTAACCGTGCCGACGCTATTCCGCTCGGCACCTCGACCACCGCGCTGGACATCAATACCGGTAAAGTGGTCTGGTCCCGTCAGTGGGTACACCACGACGTCTGGGATTACGACATCAACTCTGCCCCGACGCTGATGGACATCACCGTAGACGGCAAGCAGATCCCGGCGCTGGTTCAGGCCACCAAGCAGGGTTTCCTGTTTGTGGTTAACCGCCTGACGGGGGAGGACGTATGGCCAATCGAAGAACGTCCGGTTCCGCAGGGTGATGGTTCGGTCCAGGGCGAAGTGCTCTCGCCTACGCAGCCATTCCCGACCAAACCCGCGCCGCTGCTCGACCAGTCGAAAAAACCGGCAATCTGGAAGCTGGCGGATATCGTCGGTGCGGGCCAGTGCTCCCGCCTGTGGGATAACCTGACCTATGAGGGAATGTATACCCCGCCTACCACCAAAGGCGAAGGCACACTCACCTATCCCGACAGCGCTGGCGGCGTGCAGTGGGGCGGGGTGGCGTTCGATCCGCAAAAACAGATCGCCATCGTCAACACCTCGCATATCGTCCAGTACGTGAAACTCTACAGCCGTGAGGATTACGATAACGCGGACAAAGACTCCGGCAACGAGAGCGGCTTTGCCCCGCAGGAAGGCGCCCCGTACGGTATGCGTCTGCTGGTGGCGAGCAACTGGCTGGGCATGCCGTGCTGGCAGCCGCCGTTTGGTGAAATCGTGGCGCTGGACATGCACACGGGGGATGTGAAATGGCGTCGTCCGGTTGGTGCTTCCCAGCAGTATGGCTTCTTCATGCCGGAAAGCTGGGGTTCGCCTACCATTGGCGGCCCGGCCATCACGGCGGGGGGGGTGATCTTCATCGGCGCTTCAATGGATGCCAAAGTGCGTGCCTACTCGGTCGAGAGCGGTGACGAGTTGTGGTCCGATCAGGTAGAAGCTCCGGCGGTAGCGAACCCGTCCGTCTATGAATATAAAGGTCGCCAGTATGTGGCCTTCGTGGCTGGTGGGAATACCATCCTGAAGGATCAGGTGGGAGACCAGGTGGTGGTTTACGCGCTGCCAGAATAATTCATCAAGAAGGGAAAATAAGCGTGGGGCCTGCTGGCCCCACGTTATTTTGCAGTAGTCGTTTTACCGACGCGTTATTTATCGGCTGACGCGCCGGAGTGCGTTGACATCTGCTCGGCGGACTTCAGGTGCTGCTCAACCACCGGCGTGTGCTCGTTGGCCAGCGCCTTCACATCCGCATCGTCGATTTTACTGGCGTCGCTCTTAAGCTTCGACAGCACCTTCTCGTGGTCCTTCACACCGGCGTATTCCATATACATTTTGTCAAACGCGTCACCCTGCTGGTTTTCCAGCCTTGAGTTCAGGGCTTTATGCGCGGCGTCAGGCTCGGTCGGCAGTTCTACGCCCTTTTTCTGGGCTACGGCCTGGACTTTGGTCAGCGCGGCGCCGTGATCGTCGACCATTTTCTGGGCGAATGTTTTCACTTCACTGGTTTGGGCCTTGTCCAGGGCGAGCCTGGCGGCGGCAACTTCGTTGATATTGGCCTGCGCCATGTCCTTCAATGCTTTCTCGTCGCCGGAGCTGAGTCTGGCGTCCGGTTGAGCCTGGCCCGCAGTTTGAGTTTGTGCGGCGTTTGTCGTCTGGGCTTGTACGCCAACGGTGCTGAACATTGCTGCAACTGCTGATACGGCTAGCAGCCTTTTCAGGGTTTTACTCGTGTGCATATTGTTCTCCTGATGGTCATGGTACAGGTAAGTTTCGGTTGCTTCAGGCGCAACCGGCAGATAAATGCTCACTGCACAGGTCAGTATAGTAGATGAATCTGCTGCACCCGCTGTTCAGGACAGTAATGGCTGATCGTGATGCTCAATTCTTCTACAATATTGATACGGATCATTTACATATTTGCTGCTAATGTTAAATATAGAAATTCATCAACAGGAGGAATGATATGAAAAAAGCACTATTAGGGAGTGTATTGGCTTTAACAGTAGCAAGCTTCGGCGCATCTGCGGCAGATATGATTTCCAAAGATGAAGCGCACCACTTCAAACTTGAATACCTTGGGAATGTATCTGTAGGGGCTTCAGGTGGACAAATTTCGTCACCTTCAGATCTTCATCAAAAACTCTCGAAACTGGCAGACGAGAAGGGCGGGAAATACTACGTCATCATCGCTGCCCGCGAGCATGGCCCTAACTTCCAGGCCGTAGCAGAAGTGTTTAAATAATCTTCTCGAAGAACACAGAAACCCGCTTCTGGCGGGTTTTTTACGTATAGACAGCAAAAAAAATGCCCCTGATGCGGGGCGAGTTTGAGTCAAATCTTTTCTTATGTTTATGTGTTTTGTGCTCTAAGGCTTTGGGACAATAACACCCTGCTCAAATAATGCAATCTAAATGCATATTTAAATGCGATGGCTGCATACGTTACACAGATAGTCTACTCTTTACATACAGTTATGGTTAAAGGCAGTTAATCGTTAGCTGTCGCCTGCTGGAGTATGGAAACAGTAAACGGTTGCAAGAGGTAAACATGAACGTTGACGCACTGACGCAAAAGGCAGAAGAAGAAATTTCAGCGCTTATCACCAAAAAAATTTCCGAGTTACGTAAAAAAACAGGGCAGGAAGTGTCTGAAATTGAGTTTATCGCTCGTGAAGCCATGACTGGCCTCGAGGGATATGAGGTAAAAATCAAACTCATCTAATCTACAAAAGGTCGTTCCTGCGGCTTTGCATGTTGTCGTGACATTGAATAAAGACAGCTAAGACTATCCTGCGTGTGGCAGGTTGAGGCTAAAAAGCCCGGTAGCGTTGTGCTTGCCGGGCCTACAATTCACGCAATCCACAGGCCGGGCAGGGCCTTGCCGCCACCCGGCTTACCAGGTTTACACTATGGCGTTAGGGCACGCTTCGCCCTTTTCGAGTTGACGCAAATTCCCTAGCGTGGTTTCTGAAATGCTGATCAGCGCTTCGGCGGTCAGAAACGCCTGGTGGCCGGTGAACAACACGTTGTGGCAGGCCGACAGGCGACGGAACACATCGTCCTGGATCACGTCGTTAGATTTATCTTCGAAGAACAGATCGCGTTCGTTCTCATAGACATCCATACCTAATGCGCCGATTTTTTGCGTTTTTAACGCTTCGATAGCGGCCTGAGAGTCGATCAGCCCGCCGCGACTGGTATTGATGATCATCACGCCGTCTTTCATCTGGTCGAACGCCGACTGGTTAAGGAGGTGATAGTTTTCCGGGGTCAGCGGACAGTGCAGGGAGATAACGTCCGACTGAGAAAAGAGCGTCTTCAGATCGACATACTCCACGCCCAGCTCCAGCGCAGCGGCGCTGGGGTACGGATCAAACGCCAGCAGGCGCATGCCAAATCCTTTAAGAATGCGAAGGGCGGCCACGCCGATTTTGCCGGTGCCAATGACGCCTGCGGTTTTACCGTACATGGTAAACCCCGTCAGCCCCTCCAGAGAGAAGTTGGCATCACGGGTACGCTGATAGGCACGGTGAATACGACGGTTGAGCGACATCATCATCCCGATGGCATGTTCTGCCACGGCTTCCGGAGAATAGGCCGGGACGCGAACGACCTTCAGACCCAACTCTTTGGCGGCATCAAGATCGACGTTGTTAAAACCCGCGCAGCGCAGGGCAATGTATTTCACGCCCTGTTTTTTCAACTCTTCCAGCACCGGTCGGCTGCCGTCGTCGTTAACGAAAATACAGACACCTTCGCAGCCGTGGGCAGTCTTCGCCGTCTTTTCAGTCAGCAGAAAGTCGAAAAATTCAAGATCGAAACCGTACGTCTCGTTAACATGTTGCAGATACTTTTTGTCGTACTGCTTTGTGCTATATACCGCGAGTTTCATAAGACTTTCTCCAGTGATTTTGGAACCACGTTAGCATGTTTAAAATTATCTTACAATTTTTCAAAATTCATTGAAATCAATAAGTTCTATGAATTATTGTAGAGCATCTACTCTTAAAAATGGCATTACCTTCAACTGACTGGCTAAACATGCGACAATGAGCGGCAGGAACGGCTTATTTTTTTCGCAAAATCAGGATATTAACTGCCCATGAAGGGTAAATACAAAGCCGCAATCGCGCTCTTACTGCTGCTATTTCTTGTGCCGCTGACGCTGCTGATGACGCTCGCCCAGTGGGTACCCACGCTCGCCGGGATCTGGCTTCCCGTAGGAACGCGTATCGCGTTTGAAAAAAGCCCACGGATCACGCGCCACGCCCTGATCATCCCCGATCTCCGCTATCTGGTAGAAGAGTGTGAAGTTGCCCGTGTGGAAAACGTGACCCTGTCACACCCCAGCCGCTGGGATCTGGATATTGGCGCACTTGAACTTAACTCTGTCTGCCTGAGCAAACTGCCGCAATCAGCGCCCTCTACGGTGGCGCCGAAAACGCTGGCACAGTGGCAGGCCATCCTGCCCAATACCTGGCTGACCATCCACCGCTTTACCCTTTCTCCCTGGCAGCAGTGGGAGGGTGAGCTGCATGCCTCGCTCACGCCCGCCCGCCAGGACATCACCTATAAAGGGGAACAGGTGAGCATCAAAGGGCAGTTGCGCGGCCAGACGCTCTCCATTAGCCAGTTCGATGTGCACCTGCCGGACCAGCCGCAGCCCGTGAAGCTGGTCGGTGAATTTACCCTGCCGCTGGTGCCGGACGGCGTACCGGTGAAGGGGCACACAGTCGCAACCTTTAACGTGCCACAGTTATCCTCGCTGGTCGATGCCGATCTGGACTGGGAGGACAATCAGGGCCAGCTGGTGGTCATGGCGCGGGACAACCCCGAGCCGCTGCTCGATTTACCGTGGCAGATCACCGCTCAGCAGTTGACCATCAGCGACGGACGCTGGAACTGGTCAGCCTCCGGTATGCCAATGAGCGGTCGCGTCGGCCTGAAAGTGGATAACTGGCAGCAGGGGCTGGAGAAAGCCACCTTCACGGGGCGGCTCAACGTGCTGACCCAGGGGGATGCGGGTAAGGGCAACGCGGTGCTGAATATCGGTCCCGGCTCGCTCAGTATGAAAAACAGTGCTATGCCGCTGCACCTGAGCGGGGAAGCCAAGCAAAACGATCTGATCCTCTATGCCAGACTCCCGGCTCAACTGACCGGTAGCCTTTACGAACCGCAGCTTACCTTTGAACCCGGCGCATTATTGCGCTCGCGCGGACGGATCATTGATTCGCTGGATATCGATGAGATCCGCTGGCCGCTGGCGGGCGTGAAGCTCACGCAGAAGGGGGTGGATGGCCGCCTGCAAGCCATTCTGCGGGCGCATGAGAACGAGATGGGCGATTTTGAGCTGCATCTGGACGGCCAGGCTAACGACTTTTTGCCGGATAACGGTTTGTGGCAGTGGCGTTACTGGGGCAAAGGGAACTTCACGCCGATGAACGCGCGCTGGGATGTCCGGGGAACCGGAGAGTGGCGCGACAACGTTATCGAACTGACCGATCTCTCCACGGGGTTCGACAAATTGCAGTACGGCACGATGCTGGTCAGCAAACCGCGTCTGGTGCTGGATCACCCGGTGCGCTGGTCGCGGGACCCGGAAAACCCCACCTTTAGCGGCGCGCTCGCGCTCAATGCCGGGCAAACAAGCTTCTCGGGCGGAAGCGTGCTGCCGCCGTCCGTTTTGACCTTCAGCGTGGACGGGACAGACCCGACGGTGTTCCAGTTTAAAGGGAAACTTCATGCAGACGACATCGGGCCGGTCCAGGTCAACGGGCGCTGGGACGGCGAACGCCTTCGCGGTCAGGCCTGGTGGCCAAAACAGTCTCTTACGGTATTCCAGCCGCTGATCCCGCCAGACTGGAAAATGACCCTGCGCGGCGGCGAAATGTACGCGCAGGTCGCTTTCTCGGCGGCGCCCGATCAGGGCTTTGAGGCCGGGGGGCACGGGGTGCTCAACGCGGGCAGCGCGTGGATGCCGGACAACAAGATTAACGGCGTTGACTTCGTTCTGCCGTTCCGCTTAAGTCAGGGCACCTGGTCGCTGGGTACGCGCGGGCCGGTAACGTTACGAATCGACGAGGTGAAAAACCTGGTCACGGCCCGAAATATCACCGCGGATCTCCAGGGCGATTACCCCTGGACGGAAGCGAACCCGCTCCTGCTCACCAACGTGAAGGTGGAAGCGCTCGGCGGGAAAATCACCATGCAGCAGTTGCGAATGCCGCAGCACGATCCGGCTTTACTGCGCGTGGATAATATTTCCTCCAGCGAACTGATAAGCGCGGTAAATCCGAAGCAGTTTGCCATGTCCGGCCCGGTGAGCGGCGCGCTGCCGTTCTGGCTGGACAATGAAAAATGGATCATTAAAGATGGCTGGCTGACTAACCCGGGGCCGATGACGCTGCGTATCGACCAGGACACGGCAGATGCCATTGTGAAAGACAACGTAGTTGCCGGGGCGGCGATCAACTGGCTCCGCTATATGGAAATTTCGCAGTCGTGGACAAAACTCAATGTGGATAATCTGGGTGTGTTAACCATGCAGGCGGCCATCAAAGGCACCAGCCGCGTCGAGGGTAAAAGCAGCTTCGTGAACCTGAATTACACCCATGAAGAGAACATTTTTACCCTCTGGCGCAGCCTGCGCTTCGGGGACAATCTGCAAACATGGTTTGAGCAACATGCGGCGATACCCCTTCTCCGCAGTTCGACAGGCAAGGAAAGTGAGGAACAACAATGAAAAAGAGGGCTGGTGTACTCACCGTGTCCGTCGTCGCGCTGCTGTCAGGCTGCACGCCGCGCATTGAAGTGGCGGCGCCCAAAGAGCCGATCACCATCAACATGAACGTGAAAATCGAGCATGAAATCCACATCAAGGTGGATAAAGACGTTGAAGCCCTGCTGAAAACCCGCAGCGATCTGTTCTGAGGATGCCATGAAACGATTAGCTCTGATGTTACTGGCGCTGGGGATGAACGTTCACGCCGCCACGCTTACGCTCAACGAGGCGCGTGCCCAGGGGCGCGTAGGGGAAACCCTGAGCGGCTATCTTGCGCCCGTTCAGCACGACGCTGAAACCCTGGCGCTGGTTAACCGTATCAACGCCGCACGTACGGAAAGTTATCAGCAACTGGCTGACAGTAATAATTTGCCCGTCGACGAGGTGGCGAAAATGGCGGGACAAAAGCTGGTGGCCCGCGCACAGCCGGGCGAGTACGTGAAGGGGATTAACGGCAAGTGGCTGAAAAAGTAACTACCGGTAACGCTTACGGTATTCGCCCGGCGAAACCCCGAAACGCTGCTTAAAGGCGGTGGAAAAATGGCTATGGTCGGTAAAGCCCCAGCTGTAGCCAATTCCCGCCAGCTTTTCGTCATCGCCAATGGAACGCAGCGCCTGAGCGCATAAATCGAGGCGACGGTTCTTAATATACTGCGCCACCACCAGCCCTTTCCCGGCAAACATGCGGTATAAGCTGCGCACGGACATCCCGCTCTCTGAGGCTATCCACTCCGGTCTTAACGCCTCCGACTGAATATGATCATCAATCAGGGACAGCACGTGGCGGAACTGACGCTCCTTGCGCGGCAGCACCTCGTCACGCTGCTGGAAGGCCGGACGCAACAGACACACCATCGCCTCCAGCGCCGCTTCGCTTTCACTGGCGCTCAGCTCGGCATTGCCCATGCTCTCCTGTAACAACCGGTAGCTTAGCTGCACGGTCGGCAGAGTGCGGGAGAGGGGCAGTGCGCAGCGCACTTCCTGAAAACGCGCGTGTTGCTCAATGAGTTGTCGCGGGAGCAGCAGCGAAATCTGGCGGGAACGCTCCTGCCAGAAAATGGAGCACGGGCGGGAGGCGTCAATCAGCGTGATATCTCCGGCTTTCAGCATCGCACGACGGTCGTCCTGTTCGATTCCGGCGCTGCCTTCCAGCTGAAATACGGTGTAGAACCAGGCGTCGTTGCCGTTTTTAATCTCCTGAGGGGTGCGAAACAGGTTAACGCCTGCGGCGGTCACCGTGCTCAGCTTCAGACTTTGGGTATAGCTGGTTTCCAGCTCACCGAAAAACGCCCCCTCTAACGGACGTGCCGCAAAGCGCCCACAAACCTGGTTAATTTGCGCCAGCCACTGCTGAAAATTGTCCTGTTCGCTTGCACACGCCATTGATTTTCTCGCTGCACCGTCACCGTTTACGCATTGTTGCATTTATGTTGCATTTTGTCAGGGCTACGAGGCTGACTATAGGAAAGAACACTCAAGGGTTACAGCGATATAAGCGGGAATTATCACGATTTGCGGAGCCTGTCACAGCTGACAAAGCGAATGTCACACAGACAAAAGCAGGAATGCGAAACCCCTCTTAGACTGCATACACACCCTGCGAAGCATAACGAAGGAGTACCCTATGTCCGAATCACACGTCGCCGTCCTGCCTGGCGTGCAGCAGTTTTTAGATCGTCAGCACGGCTTGTGGATTGAAGGGCGTCAGGCGGCATCCGATAGCGAAAAACGTCTGAACGTTTACAACCCGGCAACCGGCGAGGTCATTGCCTCCACCGCCGATGCCAGCGTCGACGATGTCGATCGTGCGGTGATGTCTGGCTGGCGCGCCTTTGTCGCCCGAAGCTGGGCCGGGCGGCTGCCGGCAGAGCGGGAACGCATCCTGCTGCGGTTTGCGGATCTGGTGGAACAGCATGGCGAAGAGCTGGCACAGCTCGAAACCCTGGAGCAGGGGAAATCGATTAACATTTCCCGCGCCTTCGAGGTGGGCTGCACCCTGAACTGGATGCGCTACACGGCGGGGCTGACCACCAAAATTGCTGGCAAAACCCTCGATCTCTCGATTCCACTGCCGCAGGGCGCGCGCTATCAGGCGTGGACGCGTAAAGAGCCGGTTGGGGTGGTGGCGGGGATTGAGCCGTGGAACTTCCCGCTGATGATTGGCATGTGGAAGGTGATGCCCGCGCTGGCGGCAGGCTGTTCCATCGTGATCAAACCTTCCGAAACCACGCCGCTCACCCTGTTACGAGTGGCTGAACTGGCGAGCGAGGCGGGGATCCCGGATGGCGTGTTCAATGTCGTGACCGGCAGTGGCGCCGTCTGTGGCGCGGCGCTGACCTCTCATCCGCGCATTGCCAAAGTGAGCTTTACCGGTTCGACGGCGACGGGCAAGCAGATTGCCCGCGCGGCGGCGGATACGCTAACGGGCGTGACGCTGGAGCTTGGCGGCAAAAATCCGGCCATCGTGCTGAAAGATGCCGATCCGGCATGGGTGATTGAAGGGCTGATGACCGGCAGCTTCCTGAATCAGGGGCAGGTCTGCGCGGCCAGTTCACGCATTTATATTGAGGCGCCGCTGTTCGACACGCTGGTCAGCGGGTTTGAACAGGCCGTGAAATCGCTGAGCGTCGGGCCGGGCATGTCGCCGGAGGCGTTTATCAATCCGCTGGTGTCACGCGCCCACTGCGATAAGGTTCAGGCGTTCCTCGATGAGGCGAAGGCGCACAATGCGGAGCTGATCGCCGGGAACCGGGGGCCAGACGGCAAAGGCTATTACGTTTCGCCAACGCTGGTGGTCAACCCGGATAATCATCTGCGCCTGACGCGGGAAGAGGTGTTCGGGCCGGTGGTGAACCTGGTCCGTGTGGCCGACGGGGAAGAGGCGCTTCAGCTGGCGAACGATACGGAGTATGGCTTAACGGCCAGCGTCTGGACGCAGAACATCAGCAAAGCGCTGGCGTACACCGACAGGCTACAGGCCGGAACCGTGTGGGTGAACAGCCACACGCTCATCGACGCCAACCTGCCGTTCGGCGGCATGAAGCAGTCCGGCACCGGGCGCGATTTCGGCCCCGACTGGCTGGATGGCTGGTGTGAAACGAAGTCGGTGTGTGTGCGGTATTAAAAAAAACGCCTTACCCGGCCTGCCGGATCGAGGTAAAGGTTGGTTTTGTAGGCCGGGTAAGCGCAGCGCCACCCGGCGTAACTTACAGCGACCACCGATCCCGCCCGGCCTCCTTCGCCCGATAGAGTGCCGCATCGGCGCGGGCAATGATTTCCGGGCCAGCCAGTCCTGCGGTATAGCCTGCGATGCCTGTACTCACCGTTACACATTCACTCACCTTCGACGCGCTGTGCGGAATGGCTGCGGTGCGCAGGCCCGCCTGGATCCGCGCGGCGACTTTCTCAGCAACGCTTGCTTCGCAATCAAAGAGGATCACCACAAACTCCTCGCCACCGTAGCGGGAGACCACATCCTCTGGCGTGCGCACCGAGGTGTTCAGCACCTCCGCCACCCGCGCGAGACACGCATCTCCCGCCTGGTGACCATAGGTGTCGTTATACAATTTGAAGTAATCGACATCCAGCATCAGCACCGCGAAGCGTTTGCCTTGCTCCACTGCATTTTCCAGCACCAGTTCCATCGCCCGACGGTTGGCCGTTTTCGTCAGCGGATCCTGATGGGCCAACGCATCCAGCCGCGAAATCAAACGCTGATTCTGCTGGTTGCGACGCCACGCCTCTTCAAACCAGCTCAACAGGATATAGCGTCCGCAAACGAGAATGAACGTGAAGACTACCCACGTCCCGACAAAGCGATAATTAATTTCCTGATTCAACAGCATGCTGGCAACAGGCATGGTGATCCACAGCGGAACCGTGAAGCAGAGCAGTGCCACCGGGTGAAAATAGAGCGCGGTCATGCCAGCCATCAGCAGGGTGACGAAGATGGGCCAGGGATGGGGAAGCTGTATGACATAGATAAACCAGTAACAACACAACGACCAGAGCACACCGCAGAGGAACAGTACCGCACTGACCCCGCGCATATGGCGCCAGGCCATTAGTACCAGCGCACCGTTCAGAATGATCACACCGAGCATGGTGGCATCAACAATCAACTGGAGATGCGGGGTAATGTGAAACAGGGTATCAATCTGGCCGAACAGCGAATTGCGCAGCAGGACCATAATCGCAAAGCTCGTGTTCACGAAGGCGAGCCACGGCAGGTTCACGGCCAGCCCGTGAACAACCATTGACTTACGGGTAGGCCATGTCGCCGGTTCGGGTGTGGCGTTATGTCGTTTTTCCATTGAAGCTCTTTTCCCTTCCGGGGGAGTGATATAAGGCAATATACCTTTAACTATAAGCAGGTTGAATTAATCATCAAACAGAGAGGCGATAAAAACCGGGCATTACGCCCGGTCGGTGGGTTATTTCTGCTCTTTTTTCTTGCCGAGCGTGGGCGTCTCGTCAAAGAAATTCCACGGCTTGAGTAACGTGTGCACCCATTCCGTCGGCATAATCGGCCACTCCTCGGCGCGGGCCACGTGGGTGGTGCCGGTGGTCATCCAGACGACGTTATCCTGGTCATTCAGCGACTCGTTATCTTTGCTGTACTGGCCGAGGCCCGTATCGTGAGTGGAACGGTTCGGGTATTTTCCCTCCGGGTACATCTCGTCGGGATGGTAACGCGTCACCCAAAGCTGTTTATCCATAAAGCTCAGGCGGTGATAAATCCAGTCGTCCGGGGCAAACTTCGCGCCGGACGCTACCGGGTGTGTACCTCCCGCGTAAGGGATGATCTGATACGAGACCGGGTTGCCCATGCGATTCTCTTTGCGGGTGTTGCTCAGCAGGCGGATGGTGCCAGGGTCGAACTTCTGCGCCGCTTGCTGTTCGGTATCAATGTCGTACTGATTAACCTGCATGGTGCTGGTGCGCGGGCCGCCAGCGGTGTTCGGTTTGACGTCCGGATCCATCGCCACCAGCTTGTTATTGATGCCGTCCACGTCCATATCCAGACGGAAGTTATAGATGTGCTGGTGCGTGGTCCCGACAATATTATGGTCGATCAGCGTGCCGTATTTCGTGTCATCCTTCGCGGTGGCATCATGCATGGTTTTCGTCTGCACACCTTTCACCGCTTCTATGCCCGTGGCCCCCGCATCAATGCCGATGGTGCCGTTTTCGTGGAATACCCAGTCGAAGATGTAATCGTAGTTACCCACGGTGCTGACCCAGCGCACCACCAGCTCGCGGCGTTCGGTGCTGACGTTGGGTTTACCTAACTCCTGGTGCTTATATTCCGGCCCGGCGTAACGCTCGAAAATGGCGATCGCCCGAGGGATCTCCATTGGCGCGCCGGTGTAATCCGGGATGGTTTCGTTGAGCATCACGGCGTTAGACGGCACGTCTTTGCCGCGCACCAGCGGTGAGGTCAGGGTACCCATGCCGTAGTCGCCGGAGTCCAGGTAGGCTTTAAAGTACCAGCCGATATCCGGGTCGCCGTACGGCACAATCATGCCGCCGAGCGATCCCTGATACATCACCTGCCGTTTTTTGCCATTGTCGTTATAGGTCACGGTGGAGATCATCGGGCCGACGCGGGAGTCCAGGCTCAGATGAAAATCCCAGTTCTGCCAGTGCACCATGTCCCCGGTGATGGTGTAGTTCTTGCCTTCCGGCTCGATAATCTCCAGCGGTTTTTTCACCGTTTCAACGCGGTCGCGGCCATCATACGGGCGCGGTGTGAGCGGCACCGGCACGACCGGGCCTTCCTCAATCTTCTGGATTTTCTTCTGCTCAAGATCCACCACCGCAACCAGATTTTCGATCGGGTGCGCCCAGTAGTTACCGTCACCCACGTCGAGATAGCTGATCACCTTCAGCAGGCGGTCTTCCTGTTTCAGCCCGTCCTTGCCGTCAAAAAAGCCGACGGTAAGCGGGGTGGTGATCACGTTCTTCGGGTCGGTAATGCCGCGCTTTTTCAGGACTGCTGCAAACTCCGGGCTTTCATTGATGATCTGCTGCACGGTATTGAAGTCATCCAGCAGCACCATGCCGTGCGCGTCTTTGATCGGCTCCCAGCGGAGGATCTTTTTGTCCTTCAGATCCACGCGGCTTTCGATGATGTGTTTGCCGTCAAGCATGACGATATTTGCCTGGCGGGGTGCATCCACCGCCGTGCCGTTCAGCACAAAATCCCACACTTTGGCTTTTTCTGGCTCCGCCAGCGCAATCTGGGTAAAGCGGGTATTGGGTTTAAAATCCGCAGAGGCCTTCACAATGGCCACGGCCAGTTTGATTTCATCAGCCGTTAGCGCGTTTAACGGGTGAGGGCGTTTTTCTACCTGGAATGTCTGATCAAGACCGGACTGAAAAACATCGTTGATAAAGGTCTCCGGAATATACGCCTTGTTGTCCTTCATCACCACGGGCACCTGGAGCGTCAGCGGTTTGCCGTTAACGATGGCGGTGTTTGCTCCGGGTTTGACCTTCACAAAGGCACCGTCTTTGGCGATGGTGAACATCTGGGCGTAATCATCCCACTGCACGTCCGCGCCAAACGCCTGAAGCGTTTTGTCCATCGGAACCATATGCGCCTCGCTGCCGTGAGCGTAAACAGGGGATTGCCAGGCGCAACAGAGCGCAACGGCGATGGCCAGTGCCGTTCTACGGGCAGAAAAAGAAGAATTGCTTCCCATCACAGACCTCATCTTGTTGTGTTTATTGTGTTGTGTCAGCCTTATCCTGACAGGCGCGCACGAAAAGCGTTTGCCTGCATCTGCCAGGTTGTTTGTTGGTCTTGCCAGGTTAAAAAAAGAGCGGGGATAAATCACAGGGTCGTGCAGATCAATCCCCTCTCCCCGGTGGGGAGAGGGTCAGGGTGAGGGGTGACGTTAGCTGAAATCACCCTGCTGGCGCGCCACCAGCGTCAGGATGGAGTAGAGCGCCACGGCCTGCTGGTGCTGGTTGAAAATCTCCACCGCCCATTCCACTACGCCGGTCGGTTTTTCCTCGGCAGTGCGCTGTTTCTTCAGCGTTTTGCGTTTACAGGTCAGGCGCACCTGAATGGTGTCGCCCGGTTTGACCGGCTCAATAAAGCGCAGGTTTTCCATGCCGTAGTTGGCAATCACCGGCCCAACGCCTGCGTCGACAAACAGCCCGGCCGCGGCGGAAATCAGGAAATAACCGTGCACCACGCGCTCGCCAAAAATCGACTCCGCCGCGCCAATTTTGTCCATATGGGCGTAGAAATGATCCCCGCTCAGGCAGGCAAAATTCACGATATCCGCTTCCGTGAGGGTACGGCGCGGAGTCAGCAGGCTGTCGCCTGGCTGCAACTCCTCGAAGTATTTGCGGAACGGATGAACGCGATCCTCCTGCACCCCCGCGCCACGTACCCACTGTTTGCCGATGGCGGCGAGCATGGACGGGCTGCCCTGAACGGCCGTGCGCTGAAGATAGTGCTTCACCGCGCGCAGGCCACCCAGCTCCTCGCCGCCGCCCGCGCGTCCGGGACCACCGTGCACCAGCTGCGGCAGTGGTGAGCCGTGTCCGGTGGACTCTTTGGCCGATTCTTCGTTGAGGATCTGAATACGCCCGTGGGCACGGGCTGTACCGGCAATAAACTGCCGCGCCACGTGGGTATCTGCCGTCACCAGCGTTCCCGCCAGGCTCCCGCCGCCCGCCCGCGCCAGCTGCATGGCGTGTTCGGTGTTACGGTACGGCATCAGGGTTGCGACCGGGCCAAAAGCCTCGGTGGAATGGACGGCTGGAGTCTCGTCCGGCTGCGGGCAGAACAGCAGGGTGGGCGGGAAGAATGCGCCAGCCGCCTGCAAATCGGCTTTGCCACCCAGACGTATCTGGCACCCCGCGGCAAGCAGATGATCGACTTTTTCCTGCACGTCGGCACGTTGCTCACTGTTGACCAGTGCGCCCATCTTTACCCCTTCCTGGGCCGGATCGCCGACGATCACTTTCTCCAGCCGCGCAATCAGCGCCTGGCTGACGGCTTCAACCTGCGCTTCCGGCACGATGATGCGGCGGATAGCAGTACATTTTTGCCCGGCTTTGGCGGTCATCTCGCGCACCACCTCGCGGATAAACAGCGCAAACTCCGGCTGCTCCGGCGTCACGTCCTTACCCAGCACGCAGCAGTTCAGGGAATCCGCTTCCATGGTAAACGGAATGGAATTCGCGACGATATTCGGGTGTACACGCAGGCTCTGCCCGGTGCTGGCCGACCCGGTAAACGTCGCCACGTCCTGGCTGTCGAGCTGGTTCAGCAGATCGCCTGCGCCACCGCAGATCAGGCTGATGGCGCCGTCCGGCACCAGTCCGCTTTCGACGATCGCTTTCACCATCGCCTGAGTCACCTGCGCAGTGGCGGTGGCGGGCTTGATGATGGCGGGCATCCCGGCAAGCCAGGTGGGGGCGAGCTTTTCCAGCATCCCCCAGCACGGGAAGTTGAACGCGTTAATATGCACCGCCACGCCGGATTTCGACGTTAAGACGTGGCGTGCCGCAAAGCCGCCTTCCTTCGATAGCGGGATCAGCTCATCCTCCGGCCACAGCGTGTCGTCCGGTAGCTCACGGCTGCCGAGGCTTGCGTAGGTGAAGAGGGTGCCGATACCGCCTTCAATATCCACCCAGCTGTCGGCCTTCGTCGCGCCGGTCTGGGCTGACAGGGCATAGAACCGATCCTTCTGGCTGAGCAGGTGTTTCGCGACCGCTTTCAACATGGCGGCGCGCTCGATAAAGCTCATTGCGCGAAGCGCTTCCCCGCCGTGTTCAATGGCGTAACGGCGCGCGGCCGCCATATCCAGCCCTTCGCTGGTGACCTCGAATAGCGTTTCCCCGCTAATGGCGTGGGTGATGGTGCGCGCGCGGCCCCGGCCTGATTGCCAGGTGCCGGACAAGAAGCTGGCTAACTGCTGCATTTCTTCTCTCCAGATGTTTCGTGATTTCACTATAAATAGTTTGATCGCGAATCATAAAAATCAAGCTGCGTTTTAATGAATTGTTAACGTTGTGATCTGCATTGCTTAGCGCTTGTGCTGTAGATGCTTGTTTTATGGACTTTTTATGAAAAGCCTTGCGAGCATTGTCACAAAATAAACAAACGCTCCTTGGGGTTATATTTAACCTTTGTGTAACTTTTAAGAAACCAAATGATTCACCATTTTGCAACTTGTGGTGATCTAACGAATCATAAAGGTGGTTATGTGACGCAAGAACAACGCTTTGAGCAACGCATCGCACAGGAGACGGCCATCGAGCCGCAGGACTGGATGCCGGAAGCCTACCGCAAGACGCTGATCCGCCAGATTGGACAGCACGCTCACTCTGAAATTGTTGGCATGCTGCCGGAAGGGAACTGGATCACCCGCGCGCCGACGCTGCGCCGGAAAGCCATTCTGCTGGCGAAGGTGCAGGATGAAGCCGGACACGGCCTGTACCTCTACAGCGCGGCGGAAACGCTGGGCTGCGCCCGGGAGGACATCTATCAAAAGATGCTCGACGGCAAGATGAAATACTCCTCCATCTTCAACTATCCGACTGTGAGCTGGGCCGATATCGGCGTCATTGGCTGGCTGGTGGACGGGGCGGCCATTGTGAACCAGGTGGCGCTGTGTCGTACCTCTTACGGTCCGTATGCCCGGGCGATGGTGAAAATCTGTAAAGAAGAGAGCTTCCACCAGCGTCAGGGTTTTGAGGCCTGCATGGCGCTGGCGCAGGGCAGTGAAGCCCAGCGGCAGATGTTGCAGGACGCCATCAACCGTTTCTGGTGGCCCGCGCTGATGATGTTCGGACCCAACGACGACAACTCCCCGAACAGCGCCCGCAGCCTGGCCTGGAAAATCAAACGCTTTGGCAACGATGAGCTTCGCCAGCGCTTCGTGGATAACACGGTGCCTCAGGTGGAGATGCTCGGCATGACCGTGCCGGACCCCGACCTGCGTTTCGATGAAGAGAGCGGTCACTACCGCTTCGGCGAAATCGACTGGCAGGAATTTGACGAGGTGATCAACGGGCGCGGCATCTGCAACCACGAACGTCTGGCCGCAAAACGTAAAGCCTGGGACGACGGCGCCTGGGTGCGTGAAGCCGCTCTGGCCCACGCGGAAAAACAACGCGCCCGCCAGGCCGCATAAGAGGAATCAACCATGAGCAATGTTTACTGGCCGCTATACGAAGTTTTTGTCCGTTCTAAGCAGGGGCTGTCGCACCGCCATGTGGGCAGCCTTCACGCTGCCGACGACCGCATGGCGCTGGAGAACGCGCGCGACGCCTATACCCGCCGCAGCGAAGGCTGCTCCATCTGGGTGGTGAAGGCGAGCGAAATTGTCGCTTCCCAGCCGGAAGAGAGCGGTGAGTTTTTCGATCCGGCGGAAAGCAAGGTTTACCGCCATCCGACCTTTTACACCATCCCTGATGGCATCGAGCATATGTGAGGTTGGGGATGAACAACGTATCTGCTTATGCCCTGCGTCTGGGCGACAACGGTCTGGTGCTCTCACAGCGTCTGGGCGCCTGGTGCGGCCACGCGCCGGAGCTGGAAATTGACCTGGCGCTCGCCAATATCGGCCTTGATCTGCTCGGGCAGGCGCGCAATTTCCTGACCTACGCCGCTGAACGGGAGGGGAAGGGCGATGAAGACGCTCTGGCCTATGGCCGCGATGAGCGTCAGTTCCGCAATCTGCTGCTGGTGGAACAGCCAAACGGCAGCTTCGCCGACACCATCGCCCGTCAGTACCTGATGGATGCGTGGAACGTGGCGCTGTACGAACGGCTGATCCACAGCCGTGACAGTCAGCTTGCCGCCATTGCCGCCAAAGCGATTAAAGAGGCGCGCTACCACCTGCGTTTTAGCCGCGGCTGGCTGGTGCGTCAGGGGGACGGGACAGAAACCTCTGCCCAAAAAATGCAGCAGGCGCTGGATAACCTGTGGCGCTTTACGGCCGAACTGTTCGACGCCGACGACGTCGAGCTGGCGCTGACAGAAGAGGGGGTGGCGGTTGATCCGCACGCCCTGCGGGAACCGTGGGAGCGCGAAGTGTTCGCCGGGCTGTCGGAAGCCACCCTCCGCGTGCCTGAAGAGGTGGCGTATCGCACGGGCGGCAAGAAGGGGCTGCATACCGAACATCTGGGGCCGATGCTGGCAGAGATGCAGTATCTCCAGCGCGTTTATCCCGGTCAGCAGTGGTAAAGGAGGACGCTATGCAACGCCTCGTCGACATTGCGCCTGCACAAATCCCGCAGATCTGGGCGCTGTTAAGCCAGATCCCCGACCCGGAAGTGCCCGTGCTGACCATCACCGACTTAGGCATGGTGCGCAGCGTGAAGGCGCAGGGGGAAGGCTGGGTCATCGGCTTCACGCCAACCTACTCGGGCTGCCCGGCAACGGAGCATCTGCTGGGGGCGATCCGCGAAACCCTGACCGGGAACGGCTTTGCCCCGGTACATATTGTGCTGCAACTGGAACCCGCCTGGACCACCGACTGGATGACCGAGGATGCCCGCAGGCGCCTGCGCGAATATGGCATCAGCCCGCCTGTCGGCCATAGCTGCCACGCCCACGTTCCCGCGGAGGTGAGTTGTCCGCGCTGTGCGAGCACCGATACCTCGCTTATCAGTGAATTTGGATCCACGGCCTGCAAAGCGCTCTACCGCTGCAATACCTGCCGTGAGCCATTCGACTATTTCAAATGTATTTGAGGCTGCCATGACAACGTTTCATTCATTAACAGTGGCAAAAGTGGAACCCGAAACCCGCGACGCGGTGACCATTACCTTTGCGGTGCCGCAGGCGTTGCAGGAGGCGTACCGCTTCCGTCCCGGTCAGCATCTGACCCTGAAAGCCAGCCCTGGCGGGGATGAACTGCGTCGCTGCTACTCCATCTGCCGGAGCACCGCCCCTGGGGAGATCAGCGTGGCGGTCAAAGCCATCGAAGGCGGGCGTTTTTCCCGCTATGCCCGGGATGAGATCAAACCGGGCATGGCGCTGGAGGTGATGGTACCCCAGGGGCAGTTTGGCTACCAGCCGCAGGCCGAACGCGAAGGCCACTATCTGGCGATTGCCGCCGGGTCCGGGATCACCCCGATGCTGGCGATTTTGTCCGCTACGCTGGCCACTGAAACCCACAGCCACTTCACCCTGATTTACGGCAACCGCAGCAGCCAGAGCATGATGTTCCGCCGGGCGCTGGCAGATCTGAAAGACAAATACCCGCAGCGTTTGCAGCTGATCGCCATCTTCAGCCAGGAGACGCTCGACAGCGATCTGCTCCATGGCCGCATTGACGGGGAAAAGCTCCAGGCGCTGGCAAAAACGCTGGTGAATTTCCGCCAGTACGATGAAGCCTTCATCTGTGGCCCGTCGGCGATGATGGACGAGGCCGAGGCGGCGCTGAAAGCACTGGGTATGCCGGAAAAAGCGATCCATCTTGAACGCTTTAATACGCCGGGCACCGCCGTTAAACGGACCGTCAGCGTGCAGGCCGACGGGCAGAAGGTCACCGTCCGCCAGGACGGACGCGACCGGGAAATCACCCTGACGGCGGATGACGAGAGCATTCTTGATGCTGCCCTGCGGCAGGGGGCGGATCTGCCTTACGCCTGCAAGGGCGGCGTGTGTGCCACCTGCAAATGCAAAGTGCTGCGCGGAAAAGTCGATATGGCGACCAACTACAGCCTGGAGCCAGACGAACTGGCGGCAGGCTATGTGCTGAGCTGTCAGGCGCTGCCGTTAACCGCTGACGTTATCGTCGATTTTGATGCGAAGGGGATGGCATGAGCGAACTGATTGTCACCCGTCATGGCCGCGTGTTGCAGCTGACCCTTAACCGTCCGGCGGCGCGCAATGCGCTCAACAATGCGCTGCTCACGCAAATCGCGGAGCAGCTAGAGATCGCCGCCGCGGATGCTGAGATCGCGGTCTGCGTGATTTACGGCAACGAACGCTGCTTTGCCGCCGGGGCCGATCTCAACGAAATGGCGGAGAAAGACCTGCCCGCCACCCTGAACGATATCCGTCCGCAGCTGTGGGCGCGGATTAACGCCTTCACTAAACCGCTGATCGCCGCGGTGAACGGCTTCGCGCTGGGAGCAGGCTGCGAGCTGGCGCTGCTCTGCGATGTGGTGATAGCCGGGGATAACGCCCGTTTTGGCCTGCCGGAAATCACCCTCGGGATCATGCCGGGCGCAGGCGGCACCCAGCGGCTGATCCGCAGCGTGGGCAAATCGCTGGCCAGCAAAATGGTGCTGACGGGCGAAAGCATCACGGCGGTTGAGGCGCACAGCGCCGGGCTGGTCAGCGACGTCTTCCCGGCCTCACTGACCCTGGAATACGCCCTTAAACAGGCGACGCTGATGGCGCGCCACTCGCCGCTGGCGCTACAGGCGGCGAAGCAGGCGCTACGCCAGTCGCAGGAAGTGCCGCTTCAGGCCGGGCTGGTGCAGGAGCGTCAGCTGTTTACGCTGCTGGCAGCCACCGACGATCGCCGGGAAGGGATCAACGCCTTTTTACAAAAACGCACCCCAGACTTTAAAGGACGCTAATTGTGGAATCTATTCTGAGCCATGTTGAGCAGGGCGTAATGACCATTACGCTGAACCGCCCGGAGCGCCTGAACAGCTTTAACGACGTCATGCACCAGCAGCTTTCCGACTGCCTGAAGCAGGCCGAGCGCGATGACACCATCCGCTGTCTGCTGATCACCGGGGCCGGACGCGGTTTCTGTGCCGGGCAGGATCTCAACGACCGTAACGTGGATCCGAACGGTCCCGCGCCGGATCTGGGCATGTCCGTAGAAACGTTTTACAACCCGCTGGTGCGCCGCTTAGCCCGGCTGCCGAAGCCGGTGATTTGCGCCGTGAACGGCGTGGCGGCGGGGGCGGGGGCCACGCTTGCGCTCGGCTGCGACATGGTGATCGCGGCCCGTTCAGCCAGTTTTGTGATGGCCTTCAGCAAGCTCGGGCTGGTGCCGGACTGCGGCGGAACCTGGCTGCTGCCGCGCGTGACCGGACGCGCCCGCGCCATGGGGCTGGCATTGCTGGGCGATAAGCTCAGCGCGGAACAGGCGCAGGCCTGGGGGATGATCTGGCAGGTGGTGGACGACGAAGAACTTTCCGCCACCGCACAGCAGATGGCGCTCCATTTTGCCTCGCAGCCGACCTTTGGCCTGGGCTTGATTAAGCAGGCGATCAACGCCGCCGAAACCAACACCCTCGACGCCCAGCTTGATCTGGAGCGCGACTATCAACGGCTGGCCGGACGCAGCGACGACTACCGGGAAGGCGTCAGCGCGTTCCTGGCAAAACGCGCGCCGAACTTTACGGGGAAATAAGATGGGGAATATCCATACGGTCGCCGTCATTGGCAGCGGCACCATGGGCGCCGGGATTGCCGAAGTGGCGGCCAGCCACGGTCATCCGGTTCTGGTGTATGACATTGACGTAGCGGCGATTTCCCGCGCCATCGACGGCATTCGCCAGCGGCTGTCCTCTCGCGTTGCGCGCGGAAAACTCTCTGCCGACGCCGGGGAACAGATCCTGGCCCGCCTGACGCCGGTGACGAATATCAATGCCCTGGCGAAAGCCGATCTGGTGATCGAGGCGGCCTCCGAGCGGCTTGAGGTGAAAAAGGCGCTGTTTAAACAGCTGGCAGAGGTCTGCCCGCCGCAGACGCTGCTTGCCAGTAACACCTCGTCTATTTCCGTCACCGCGATTGCGGCGGAGATAAGCCACCCTGAACGCGTCGCCGGGCTGCACTTCTTTAACCCCGCTCCGGTGATGAAGCTGGTGGAGGTGGTCAGCGGGCTGGCGACCTCTTCCGAAGTGGCCGATGCGCTGTGCGAACTGGCACTGCGCTGGGGAAAGCAGCCGGTGCGCTGCCAGTCCACGCCGGGGTTTATTGTCAATCGCGTGGCGCGTCCGTTCTACTCGGAAGCCTGGCGCGCGCTGGAGGAGCAGGTGGCCACACCCGAGGCGATCGACGCCGCCCTTCGTGAAGGCGGCGGTTTCCCGATGGGGCCGCTGGAGCTGACGGACATGATTGGTCAGGACGTCAACTTTGCCGTGACCTGCTCCGTGTTTAACGCCTTCTGGCAGGAGCGTCGTTTTCTGCCGTCGCTGGTGCAGCAGGAACTGGTGCTGGCGGGGCGTCTGGGCAAGAAAAGCGGGCAGGGCGTATACCGCTGGCAGGAGGAGAAACCCGCCGTCAGCTGGCTCGCCCCGGTCAGCGACAGCTTCAGCCCGATGCGCGCCAAGCGAAGAAGTGACGGCGTCACGGAAATTGATGATCTGTTGCTGATTGAAACGCAGGGTGAAACCGCACAGTCACTGGCGCTGCGCCACGGCTGCCCGGTGGTGGTGGTCGACCGTATCGAGCGGGATGTGGCCGTGATTGCCGCCGCGCCCGGCAACCCGCACTCCGCCACGCAGAAAGCCATTTACTGGTTGGAGCACCAGCAAAAACGGGTGCTTCAGATTGCCGATTACCCCGGCCTGCTGATCTGGCGCACGGTGGCGATGATTGCCAACGAAGCGCTGGATACCCTGCAAAAAGGGGTCGCCAGCGAGCAAGACATCGATACCGCCATGCGCTTAGGGGTCAACTATCCCTGTGGCCCCATCGCCTGGGGCGAGCGTCTGGGCTGGCAGCGTCTGTTAACCCTGCTGGAGAACCTGCAACGTCACTACGGCGAGGAACGCTATCGCCCCTGTTCACTGCTGCGCCAGCGTGCGCTTCTGGAGAGTAGTTATGAGTCATAACGCCTGGCATAACGCCCGCGCGATGTACGAACGAGACGCCTGCGCGCAGGCGATGGGGATGGACATTATCGACATGGGCGAGGGCTACGCGGTAGTGACCATGACCATCACCCCGCAGATGCTCAACGGCCATAAAACCTGCCACGGCGGACAGCTGTTCTCGCTGGCCGATACCGCCTTTGCCTACGCCTGCAACAGTCAGGGGCTGGCGGCGGTGGCCTCCGGTTGCGCCATCGACTTTCTGCGTCCGGGCTTTGCCGGAGATAAGCTCACCGCCACCGCGCGGGTGAAGCATCAGGGCAAACTGACCGGCGTCTACGACATTGAAATTCAGAACCAACACCAGAAAGCCGTCGCGCTGTTTCGCGGGAAATCGCACCGCACCGGCGGCAGTGTGACAGGAGAAGCCTGATGCGTGACGCATTTATTTGTGAGGGTGTGCGTACGCCGATCGGTCGTTACGGCGGCGGGTTGTCCAGCGTACGTGCCGATGACCTGGGGGCCGTGCCGCTGCGCGCGCTGCTGGCGCGTTATCCGCAGCTCGATCTGGAGCGCATAGATGACGTGATCTTCGGCTGCGCGAATCAGGCCGGAGAGGATAACCGCAACGTGGCGCGCATGTCGGCGTTGCTGGCCGGGCTGCCGCAGACGGTTTCCGGCACCACCATTAACCGTCTGTGCGGCTCGGGTCTGGATGCCCTTGGCTTTGCGGCGCGCGCCATTAAGGCCGGGGATGGCGATCTGCTGATTGCCGGTGGCGTCGAATCCATGTCCCGTGCGCCGTTCGTGATGGGCAAAGCCACGGCGGCGTTTCAGCGTCAGGCGGAGATCTTCGACACCACCATCGGCTGGCGATTTGTGAATCCGCTCATGCATCAGCAATACGGAACTGACAGCATGCCGGAAACGGCAGAGAATGTAGCGGAATTGTTAAATATCAGCCGTGCCGATCAGGACGCGTTTGCCCTGCGCAGCCAGCAGCGTACCGCGCGGGCGCAGCAGAATGGCGTACTGGCGCAGGAGATCATCCCGGTGCAGGTAGCCGGGAAAAAAGGGGCGGTAACGGAAGTGAGCATGGACGAGCATCCGCGCGCCGAAACCACCCTTGAACAGCTTGCCGCGCTGAAAACCCCGTTCCGCAAGAACGGTGTGGTGACGGCGGGGAATGCCTCCGGCGTGAACGACGGGGCGGCGGCGCTGATTATCGCCAGCGAGCCGATGGCGCTTGCCCAGGGATTAACCCCGCGCACCCGCATAGTGGCCATGGCGACCGCGGGTGTCGAGCCTCGCCTGATGGGATTAGGCCCGGTGCCCGCCACCCGCAAGGTGCTGGAGCGTGCCGGACTCAGTATCACCGATATGGACGTCATTGAGCTTAACGAAGCCTTTTCCGCACAGGCGCTGGGCGTGCTGCGTCAGTTGGGCTTGCCGGATGACGCGGAGCATGTCAACCCGAACGGCGGGGCAATCGCGTTAGGCCACCCGCTGGGAATGAGCGGAGCCAGACTGGCGCTGGCCGCAAGCAATGAATTGCACCGACGCGGCGGGCGCTACGCGCTGTGTACGATGTGCATCGGTGTGGGTCAGGGCATTGCCATGATCCTTGAGCGTGTTTGAGCGAACAATAATGTGAGTACCCTGCGATGATAAATACAACAAAGCTTGATCCGATCGAAACCGCGTCCATGGATGAGTTGCAGGCGTTGCAGACCGCGCGCCTGAAATGGACGCTGAACCACGCCTACCACAACGTTCCGATGTACAAACGCAAGTTTGATGCTGCGGGCGTTCACCCTGACGATTTTAACGAGCTGGCGGACCTGCAAAAATTCCCGTGCACCACCAAACAGGATCTGCGCGACAACTACCCGTTCGATACCTTTGCGGTGCCGATGGAGCAGGTGGTGCGTATCCACGCCTCGTCGGGCACCACCGGAAAGCCGACCGTGGTGGGGTATACCCAGAATGATATCGACAACTGGGCCAATATCGTCGCCCGTTCCCTGCGCGCCGCCGGGGGCAGCGCGAAGGATAAAATTCACGTCGCCTACGGTTACGGGTTGTTCACCGGCGGGCTGGGGGCGCACTACGGTGCTGAGCGTCTGGGGGCGACGGTGATCCCCATGTCCGGCGGCCAGACGGAGAAGCAGGCGCAGCTGATCCGCGATTTCCAGCCGGATATGATCATGGTGACGCCGTCTTACTGCCTGAACCTGATTGAAGAGCTGGAGCGGCAGATGGGCGGCGATGCCAGCGCCTGTTCCCTTCGCGTCGGCGTGTTTGGCGCCGAGCCGTGGACGCAGGCGATGCGCCGCGAAATTGAAAAACGGCTGGGCATTACCGCGCTGGATATTTATGGCCTCTCGGAGGTAATGGGGCCGGGCGTGGCGATGGAGTGTCTGGAAACCGCGGACGGCCCGACCATCTGGGAAGATCACTTCTACCCGGAGATCGTCAACCCGAATGACGGCACGCCGCTGGCCGACGGCGAGCAGGGCGAACTGCTGTTCACCACGCTGACCAAAGAGGCGCTGCCGGTGATCCGCTACCGCACCCGCGACCTGACGCGCCTGCTGCCGGGCACCGCACGTACCATGCGCCGGATGGATCGCATCAGCGGGCGCAGCGACGACATGCTCATCATTCGCGGCGTTAACGTCTTCCCGTCACAGCTGGAGGAGGAGATCGTCAAGTTCGAACACCTTTCGCCGCACTATCAGCTGGAGGTGAACCGCCGTGGGCATCTTGATTCACTTTCGGTGAAGGTCGAGCTGAAACAGAGCAGCTTAACGCTGACGCATGAGCAGCGCTGTCAGGTCTGCCACCAGTTGCGTCATCGGATCAAATCGATGGTGGGGATCTCAACCGACGTGATGATCGTTAACTGCGGCAGTATTCCACGCTCCGAGGGCAAAGCCTGCCGGGTATTTGATTTACGTAAGGTTGCGGCTAACGGTTAAAACACCTAACCCCTCATCCTAACCTTCTCCCCAGAGGGGAGAAGGGACAGCTCGGTGCGGTCTTTTTCCCTCTCCCCTTTGGGGAGAGGGTCAGGGTGAGGGGGTAACCCAAATTCCTGTGCTATGATTCATCCAGGAAAAAAATAACAACAGAATGAATCACATGAACAAACTTGACGCCTTTATCCAGCACGCAGTCAGCTCTGTCCCCGTCAGCGGAACATCACTTATCTCCTCGCTGTATGGCGACGCGCTTTCCCATCGCGGCGGCGAGATCTGGCTTGGCAGCCTGGCGGCCCTGCTGGAAGGAATGGGATTCGGCGAACGCTTTGTGCGCACCGCGCTGTTTCGCCTCAACAAAGAGGGCTGGCTGGACGTGTCCCGCATTGGCCGCCGCAGCTTTTACCGCCTCAGCGATAAGGGGCTGCGTTTGACACGCCGCGCGGAAAATAAAATCTACCGGGCGGAACTGCCTGCGTGGGATGGTAAATGGCTACTGCTGCTCTCCGAAGGGCTGGATAAAACCACGCTCGCTGATGTTAAAAAACAGCTCATCTGGCAAGGCTTCGGCACGCTGGCACCGAGCCTGATGGCTTCGCCGTCGCAAAACCTGGCGGACGTGCAGTCTCTGCTGCATGACGCGGGCGTGGCGGAAAACGTCATCTTTTTTGAAGCCCATTCGCCGCTGGCCTTGTCACGCGCGGCGTTGCGATCCCGCGTGGAAGAGTGCTGGCAGCTCACGGAACAAAACGCGATGTACGAAACGTTTATCAACTCGTTCCGTCCGCTGCTGCCGCTGCTGAAAGAGGCGTCGCCCGAGGATTTGACCCCGGAACGCTGCTTCCAGATCCAGCTGTTACTCATTCACTTTTATCGTCGCGTGGTGCTGAAAGATCCGCTGTTGCCGGAGGAGTTACTCCCTGCGCACTGGGCGGGGCAGAACGCGCGACAGCTGTGCATAAATATCTACCAGCGCGTGGCGGCGGGTGCCCTTGCGTTTGTCAGCGAGAAGGGAGAAACCTCCGTGGGCGAACTGCCCGCTCCCGGCACGCTTTACCACCAGCGCTTTGGTGGTCTGAATATCACATGAGGAGAAGGTATGCCTGTTTATCAAATTGATGGTCTGACCCCGGTCGTGCCTGAAGAGAGCTATGTTCACCCGACCGCGGTGCTGATTGGCGACGTGATCCTCGGTAAAGGGGTTTACGTCGGCCCCAACGCCAGCCTGCGCGGTGATTTTGGCCGGATCGTGGTGAAAGACGGCGCGAACATTCAGGATAACTGCGTGATGCACGGTTTTCCGGAGCAGGACACGGTGGTGGAAGAGGACGGGCATATCGGCCACAGCGCGATCCTCCACGGCTGCATTATTCGCCGTAATGCGCTGGTGGGGATGAATGCGGTGGTGATGGATGGGGCGACGATCGGCGAAAACAGCATTGTCGGAGCGGCGGCGTTTGTGAAGGCCAAAGCGGAGATGCCAGCGAATCACTTAATTCTGGGCAGTCCGGCGAAAGCGATTCGTGAACTGAGTGCGCAGGAAATCGAGTGGAAAAAGCAGGGTACGCGGGAGTATCAGGTGCTGGTGGATCGCTGTAAGCAGACGCTGCATCAGGTGGAACCGCTGCGGGAAGAAGAGCCGGATCGCAAACGGCTGGTCTTCGATGAGAATTTACGGCCAAAGTCGGCTGGCCGGGATAAATAATCGTTTTTCACCCCTTAATATTGTATGGCTTGAGGAATAACTGACGGGCGGAAAAATATATCTTCTGCGTAGTAGTGTGAATTTAAACATGACAAAACTGTCATTACAGGGAGATTTTGTTACCCTATGGCAGCTCACGCCTCTTATTCAGAGAGGTTAATCAGTTATGGAACACACTATATGAGTGAAAACGAAACTATCCCAAAGCAGTCCAAAAGCCAGATTAACAAAGCGGTATTTTACACATCTGCTTTGTTAATTTTCCTTCTTGTCGCCTTCGCGGCGATTTTCCCGGACGTTGCCGATAAAAATTTTAAGTTACTGCAACAGCAAATATTCACTAACGCCAGCTGGTTTTACATTCTTGCCGTCGCATTGATATTACTGAGCGTGACGTTCCTCGGCTTATCCCGTTACGGTGATATTAAACTCGGGCCTGACCATTCCCAGCCTGATTTCAGCTACCACTCCTGGTTCGCCATGCTGTTTTCCGCGGGGATGGGGATCGGCCTGATGTTCTTTGGCGTGGCGGAACCGGTCATGCACTACCTCTCCCCGCCGGTGGGCACGCCTGAAACGGTCGCGGCGGCCAAAGAGGCCATGCGGCTGACCTTCTTCCACTGGGGGCTGCACGCGTGGGCCATCTACGCCATTGTTGCGCTGATCCTGGCGTTCTTCAGTTATCGCCACGGCCTGCCTTTGACGCTTCGCTCGGCGCTTTATCCCATTATCGGTGACCGTATTCACGGACCAATAGGCCATGCGGTGGATATCTTTGCGGTGATCGGGACCGTTTTTGGCGTCGCGACCTCACTGGGCTACGGCGTGTTGCAGGTCAATGCCGGGCTGAATCACCTTTTCGGCGTGCCTATTAGTGAAACCGTGCAGGTGATCCTGATTGTGGTGATTACCGGGCTGGCGACGGTGTCCGTCGTCTCCGGCCTGGATAAAGGCATTCGTATTTTATCTGAGCTGAATCTGGGTCTGGCGGTACTGCTGCTGGCGCTGGTGCTGTGCCTGGGGCCAACCGTGCTGCTGCTGAAATCGTTTGTGGAAAATACCGGTGGCTATCTCTCTGAGCTGGTGAGCAAGACCTTCAACCTGTATGCGTATGAACCGAAATCAAGCAACTGGCTGGGGGGCTGGACGCTGCTGTACTGGGGCTGGTGGCTGTCCTGGTCGCCGTTCGTCGGGATGTTTATCGCCCGCGTCTCGCGCGGCAGAACCATCCGTGAGTTTGTAACCGGCGTGCTGTTTGTCCCGGCTGGCTTCACCCTGATGTGGATGACGGTCTTTGGTAACAGCGCCATCTACCTCATTATGAATGAGGGGGCCGCCGATCTGGCGAACACCGTCCAGCAGGACGTGGCGCTGGCATTGTTCAATTTCCTTGAGCATTTCCCGTTCTCATCGGTACTGTCATTTATCGCTATGGCGATGGTCATTGTCTTCTTTGTGACCTCCGCCGACTCCGGCGCGATGGTGGTGGATACGCTTGCGTCCGGTGGCGAAGCCAATACCCCCGTCTGGCAGCGCATCTTCTGGGCCGCGCTGATGGGCGTGGTGGCTATCGCGCTGCTGCTCGCAGGCGGGCTGAGCGCACTGCAAACCGTAACCATCGCCAGTGCGCTACCGTTCTCCGTGATCCTGCTGATCTCTATCTATGGCCTGCTGAAGGCGCTGCGGCGTGATTTGACCAAACGCGAGAGCCTGAGCATGGCCAACATCGCGCCGACGGCGGCCCGTAATCCGATTCCATGGCAGCGCAGATTGCGCAACATTGCCTATTTGCCGAAGCGGTCCCTGGTGAAACGCTTTATGGATGAGGTCATCCGACAGGCGATGGTGCTGGTGCAGGAGGAGCTGAACAAGCAGGGAACCCAGAGCCATATCAGCGATGCGTCAGACGATCGTATCCGCCTGGAAGTGGATTTAGGCAATGAGCTGAACTTCATTTATGAAGTCAGGCTGCGCGGCTACAACTCGCCGACTTTTGCGCTGGCGGCCATAGAGAATGACGAAAACCAGGCAGAACAGCACAGATACTACCGGGCTGAAGTCTATCTTAAAGAAGGTGGACAGAATTACGATGTTATGGGCTGGAACCAGGAGCAGTTAATTAACGATATTCTGGATCAGTACGAAAAACATCTGCACTTCCTGCATCTGGTGCGTTAAACCTCACTGTCGGTAAGCCCCTGAAGCATCTGCTTCAGGGGACACCGTGCCCGCCTTATTCCCGCATCGCCAGCGCGCTGGCGCTTGCCGGATCGAACAGCGAAATACTCTCGATCTGATCCAGCATGATCACTTTGCGAAAATCCATGGCGCTTTTAGGCTCTGAATCAAGCGTGATGTCATGTTCGGCGTACCATTTGCTGTAGTTATGTTCGATACAGAGCTGCATGCTCTTCCCGTCACGGTAGCCGCTCAGCATCGGAATAAGCACGATATTGGCCGTTTTTTCATACTCCAGCGTGGCGGTATGGATCATGCCAATATAAATCCGTCGCGATTTCAGCGTGACGTGCGCCAGTTCTCCTTCTTCCATGCACTGATAGAGCAGTTGTTCAATACCGCTCGATTGCGCCAGCCGCTTGTACAATTTTTTCCGGCCTTCACCGTCCAGCCGCGCGCTTCCGGCCCAGTTCGAGCGGTAGAGACAAAACAGGATCGCAAAGGCCAGCATTACCACCACCGGGGCCTGAATACCCAAAAAGCTCCAGTTCATAAAATCAATTTGCCAGTCGGCATATTTTGCAGACGTGAAGTGGAACGTGTTATCGGCGGCAGAGAGAGCGAACAGCAGCAGCCACAGCAGGCCGGTGGCGATCACCCCCTGAAGGACGAAAATACAGCCATACAGCGCCACAAGGAAATAGACGTCCCAGCCGAAGGAACGCTTAATTTTGAACCGTGTTGAGAGGTCGCGGCTGGTGTACCAGTAGCCACAGACCATCAATACCATGAATATTGCCGTTCCCATTTCAGGCCCTCTTCAGCGCGTTGACATGGCGCAGAAAGTCCCGCCGCACCTCGTTACTTTTGTAGTTAACCGAGGCACTTCCATCCTGGTCGATGATAATCCGATCGCCATCCTCTACGGCTTCGATAATCTCCTGGTGACTCATAACCTGTAGCAAGGATTCCGGGCTGGAAAAGAGCGCCATCAGTAAATTTTTCATCGCGTGACATCCTTATGAATTAAAAGGATAAGTCTGGAAGATAAATGGCACCTTTGCCTTAAGGTTATCCCTAAAAAATAGCGGCACAGGGGTGCTAAACCCTTTTTGACTGAAAAAGAGACGATGAGTGACTCTTTTAACATGTTGAATAAAAACAGAAATAAAAAATATCTTTGCACAAACTTGGACAAATAACGTTAATTGTGTAAGTTTAAATTATGCGATTCCGCTACGTTGTTTATAGCCAGGATGTGACCCATGAGCACGTTGCCGTCCGTTATCAGTCGGTTCGTTGATTACTACGCCACGCTGGATACCCAGCCCCCCTCGGCGCTGGCGGAGATTTATCGCGCCGATGCCACGCTTATCGATCCCTTTGGCGAACACAACGGGATGTTCGCGATACAGCGCTATTTCACCCACCTGCTGGCTAACGTCCAGCACTGTCGCTTTACCGTTGATGCACCGTTGCAGCAGGGCGATCGCTTTGTTGTCACCTGGATGATGCACTGGTCGCACCCGCGTATTGCCCGGGGAGCGATGCGACAACTGCTGGGCTGCTCCGTGGTAGACATGCGCGACGATCGCATTGTTCGCCAGCGCGACTACTACGACGCCGGAGAGATGATTTACGAACATCTTCCGGTTCTCGGCTGGGCCGTGCGCGGCGTTAAGCGGAGAGTGCAATCATGAAAACGGTTCTGATTACCGGCGCAAGCTCGGGCATAGGGGCGGGGCTGGCGAAATCTTTTGCCGACGATGGCTACCGGGTGATTGCCTGCGGGCGCGATGCGCAACGTCTTGCAGCCCTGCATCAGCACAGTCCCCACATCACGGTGCGCCTGTTCGATATGACAGACAGGGACGCCTGTCGCCAGGCGCTGGCGGACTGTGCTGCCGATACGGTGATCCTCTGCGCCGGGACCTGCGAGTATCTCGATCGCGGCGCGGTAGACGCGGCGCTGGTGGCGCGGGTGATGACCACCAATTTCATCGGCCCGGTAAACTGCCTTGCGGCGTTGCAGCCGCAGCTGGTATCCGGCAATCGTGTGGTGCTGGTCAGTTCGATGGCGCACTGGCTTCACTTCCCGCGAGCCGAAGCCTATGGCGCCTCCAAAGCGGCGTTAACCTGGTTTGCCGACACGCTGCGTCTCGACTGGGAACCGAAAGGGATTGCCGTCACGGTCGTTTCACCCGGTTTCGTTGACACGCCGCTGACCCGCAAAAACGATTTCCCGATGCCGGGCAGGGTCAGCGTAGAGCACGCCGTTCACGCCATTCGTCGCGGTCTGGCGAAAGGGAAGGATCACATCGCGTTTCCCGCCGGGTTTAGCCTGGCGCTGCGCCTGCTTTGGTTCTTTCAAGACGGTAAAGAGTTTTCTGTAACTCGTGACAATAATATTTCGAATAAAGCGGCAATTTTTCGTTGTTACCCTGTATGTGGTTACCATGCAAAGCATGGCAATTTGGCATCCAAATTGATTTAAGTTAAGTGGACTTTTGATAATATGCCTGCAATACCAATATAGTTCATGAGGGATTATGGCTACTGGATTTTTTCTGTATCACCTGGATAAAACCACTTGTGGTGGACGTATTCTCTCGGGTGCACCCGATGACACTTACGAGATTGGTGGTGTGGTACGTCAGCAGGTTCGGGAAGGCGACCCGGTGACCTGCGGGAAGCATAAGGGGCGTTTCCGCGTCTGTGGCGGCATGGGAGATACCTATTCGGTGAACGGTGCCCCAAAAGAGTGGGCGGGTTCGCTGGACAGTTTCAGCTCCTGCCCCTGCCGGGCCCGGTTCGTTCCTACAGTATTTTCACACACTTATGAAAGTGATTGTAATGCCAGTCGCGTGGCAGAGCGGGCAAGGGAGGCAGATAAGAAAGCCCTGATAGCCCAGCAAGATATAATGCCCACAAATAGTCTGCCGGGAGCCGCTGCTGCTTCTGCGGCAGTACTGGTATTTGCTAAATCAGTACTTCGCGGTACTGGCAATACTGATGCGGGAACAGCAGACGAGCCACAAACTAACATTGGGGAAATGAGTTTCTTTCAGTCCAGACCCTCACAGCCAGCCCCTGAGCCAGCACAGCACGCACAGGCCGCGAAGAAGAAAACTTCACCTCCACCACCTCCACCACCAGAACCGCCGAAGAAAAAATCACTATTCGATAAAGTGACAGGTTTCTTCTTTGGTGAAGCTGAAGCAATGCCACTTCACCCGCCTCCGGTTGTTATGGGCGGTTCAGCTGAAGCCGGAATGGCAGCTGCGGCAGGAGGGGCTACAGCAAAAGCGAATCAGGACGCAGCCAAAGCCCTGACGCATACCATGAAGCACCTTTCAGGCCCGGAAGTCTTGAGCGGTTCGATTGCGATGAATTTGCCGTTTGTTTTGATGGGGGTGATTGTTCAGTCAAAACTCAAGGGTGAAAAGAGCGATTTGCTGACACATGAAAAGTTACTGGAAGTCGCTCACAGTAAGGGAACCGTACCAACCCGCGTACGCTATAACTGGATTACCGATGATGAAACCGGGCGATTAAAAGCCGTTGGCTATCATACCAGCCCGGAGAGCGCGCGTGATCAGGTGAAAGTCAGGCTGATGGAAAAGCGATTTGACGGGAAATATCGTTTTTGGGGTGATGGACCGGGTGGAAAGGTACAGATAACATGGACACCTGCCGACGCTCCGGGTAATACAAATGCTGGCGGGTGGCATACGGGTAATGAAGGGCAAAGTGCTGGGACGGTGACGATTCCGGGGCTTGAGAATCCCGATATTCAGGGCGTAACTATCACCACAACGCCAGTACCGGAAGAGAAGGATTTTCGGGATTACATTCTGGTGTTTCCGGGGAACATACATCCACCGATTTACATTTACCTCAGCAAGCCCCCGGTACAACTGCTGGAGGTTAATCTATACAGCAACTTTACAGGTAGACCGCGCAATGGTACTCACGCAGACCATATGCCATCGGCAGCCGCAGTGAGAGCATTCTTGCGACGTCAATTTCCTGATGCAAAACCCTCTGAAATTGACAGCATGGCGAAGGATGTAGCAGCAGTCATTATTCCAGCCGAAATCCACCAGAAGTTAAGTGTTACTTATGGCGGTAGGAATAATCCGGTACAAATCGAGCAGGATTCAAAAAACTTAAGAGCAGCATTAGAACGAGACATTGAAACAATAAGACCTGCTCTAAAAGAACGTGGCTTAACTGATGGTCAGATTGATGAAGCCAAAGCTAAGATGCACCAACTGAATCAAGGACAAGGGTTATATTAATGAGCGTAAATGTTGAAAATTTAATCAATAGCTTAGGTAAAACGTATCAGGAAATTTTTGATACGGGGCTTATTCCTTACAAGACGAAACCTACAGGTTATCCGGGAGATCCAGACCTTACTTTAAGTATGATGAATGAAGGCATTTATCTTGCTTTTAAACGAGAAGGTGTAATTCTCTATTCTATCGAACTTTTTTTGCAAAACTCAAATAAAGCCAATTATCGCTTCCCTAACGAGCTACCATCACCGTTAGAGGCTGAAATGGTACGTTCGTGGGTTCATGCGCAGTTTGGCACCCCTGATAAATTTTTGCCGCCAAGAAAGCGTTTACGCAAAGATGTTGGTTACACAGATCTCTTTACAATTATGGATTTCCACATTCCGATCAGTATGCAGGTCGACTATGATTTGCAGGAACAGGTAAAGGAAGTTGCATTCATCATAACGTCTGAAGTTCGCTGGTAAGCAACCACAGGCGGCCTTATGTAGGCCGCTTTTTCGTCCTCGCTAATGTTACTTGCCTTTAGGTCGCAAAATAATCAAAAGCTAGGTCTCCCGATTTTTGGCAAAAAATCTAAAGGGATCGTTTACTCAGATAAAAGTTCAGTCAGTTTTTTTGTGCACGCTTTAAAATTTCGTTCACCTGATCCGCTTCATTCCCGCTGACAAAATGCCGTGTACTCAGATCTCAGTACCAAACTTTCCACTAACTGGCGCTACAGCATGAACGTGAAGGCGGACGGTAAAACCTGGCTGCTGCACTTTGATGACTGGATGTATTTGCAGGACAGCACCCGTCTGTTCAATAAAACCGAAATGAAAAAATTTGGCGTCACCGTCGCCACGGTGACGCTATTCTTTACCCGCAAAGACGGAGGTTAATCGCCTTCGGGCCGGGGTTTACTGCTGGAGTAGATGAAGAACAGAGCAATACTCAGGCAGACCACGGTCCCCAGACGGCTCATTGAAAACGGAATGGCTTCATTATTCAGCCAGCCAAAGTTATCAATCAGCATGCTCATGGCCAGCTGGCCCAGGATCACCGCGACCGTAGCAACGGCGGTGCCGATACGCTGCACCGCGAGCACCATAATCACGATATAGGGTACGCCGCACAGGGCGCCGAGAAGCTGCCATTTGGGCACATCCATCAGGCTGACCGCCTGTTTCGGCTCAAAGAAGAAGATGAGCAGGGCGGTCACCAGCGCGCCGACGGAAAAGGTCAGAAATGCGCTTTTGAATACCCCCACGTTGCCGCCTAATTGCCCGTTAATGGCAGCCTGAATGCTCAGCGTTGCGCCGCCAATCACGGCCAGAATAATCATCATCACTGTCATAACGTTACCCCTGCGCCACGAGAATCAGCGCGGCAATGATAAATCCCAGCGCAATAATGCGTTTTGTATCGATCCTGCGGTGCGGCGTACCGAGCAGGCCATAGTGGTCAATAATCAGGCTTTTAAAAACCTGACCGGCCAGAATGCCGATCATCGTCATGGCAATACCGATCGCCGGGGTGGCAATGGTAAGAATGATGACGTAAACCGGGCCGAGCACGCCGCCCAGCAGGTGCCATGACGGTTGCGCAAAGAATGAGGGGCTGTTGCGGGGGCTGAAAAACAGCATCAGCAGAAACGTCAGCCCCGTCCCCACGCTGAATATGCTGAACGCCGCCCAAAGGTCACCCACCTCCGCGCCCAGCGGCCCCAGCAGCCCGGCTTCCACGGACAGCCCCATGCCGCCAGCAATCACCAGTAAAATTAAAATGATGTGCATAATGCTTTTTCTCCTTTTTCCAGGCGGAGAAGATTACGTCTGAACATCATTGAGAAAAATGCCATAATGCAGGAAACACCTGTGCAGGAAATGCATTAATGATGGATGCCGGACATATCAGCATTCGCGCGCTGCTGATCTTCATCGACGTTTATGAAACGCAGAATTTCTCCGTGGTTGCGCGGCGGGAAGGGATCTCCGCGTCGCAGGTTTCCCGCGTGATCCACCAGCTTGAGGACGCCCTCGGGCAGCAGCTTTTCTACCGCAACACGCGGGCGATAATTCCTACAGAGAGCGGGCATCTTTTTGTGCGCTATGCCCGGGCGATGGCCGGGAATCTGGAGGATGCGCGACGCGAGCTGGATGAACGCGCCCGCGAGCCGTCGGGCATGCTGCGTATCAATGGCCCGGTCTTTTTTGGACAAAGGCATATCGCGCCGGGCCTGCCCGGACTTCTGGCGCGTTATCCTCGACTCTCTGTTGAACTGACCCTCACCGACGATTTTATCGATCCGCACCGCGACGCGGCGGACGTTATCTTTCGCATCGGCGCGCTGACGGACTCCTCGTTTCACGCCCGGGTGTTCGGGCAGCAGTTCTATCATCTGGCGGCCTCGCCGGACTATCTGCAAAAACATGGCGCGCCCGAGGGGCCGGACGATCTCAGCCGTCACCACTGTCTGGTTTACCGCGGCTCGTCCGGGCCTAACCGCTGGCTGATCCGGCAGCCGGGCGAGGCATGGGTTCACTATCCCGTCGTACCGCTGATGACTTCCAATAACGCAGAAACGCTCCTGATTGCGGCATTGGGCGGCATGGGCATTGTCCTTTTTCCGGACTGGATGGTGAGCGAACGGCTCAAAAGCGGTGAGCTGGTGGCGTTGCTGCCGGAGAGGGAGTGTTCAATCAATACGGAGCCATTGACGATTGCGGCGATTTACCCGAACGCGCGTCATCCGCCCCTGAACGTCAGGGCGGTGATTGACTACTATATGGAGCGGTTCGGTACGCCGCTGTACTGGCAAACCTGAGGATTAACGGGCAAGCTCGCGACGGATAATCTCCGCCCCGGCGCTTAGCGCCTTCAGCTTACCGTTGGCAACCTGGCGGGAGAGGGGAGCCATGCCGCAGTTGGTTGACGGATATAGCTTGTCTGCATCAACAAACTGCAATGCCTTGCGCAGCGTTTCGGCGACCTCTTCCGGCGTCTCGATGGTCTGGGTGGCGACGTCAATTGCGCCGACCATCACTTTTTTACCGCGGATCAGCTCAAGCAGATCCATTGGCACGCGCGAGTTGTGGCACTCCAGCGAGATGATATCGATCTTTGAGGTCTGCAACTTAGGAAACGCCTCTTCATACTGGCGCCACTCGGAGCCGAGCGTCTTTTTCCAGTCCGTATTGGCTTTAATACCGTACCCGTAGCAGATGTGTACCGCGGTTTCGCATTTCAGCCCTTCAATGGCGCGCTCCAGCGCGGCGATCCCCCAGTCGTTCACCTCGTCGAAAAAGACGTTAAAGGCCGGTTCATCGAACTGAATAATGTCAACGCCTGCCGCCTCCAGCTCGCGGGCTTCCTGATTGAGAATTTTTGCGAACTCCCAGGCCAGCTTTTCACGGCTTTTATAGTGGGCATCGTATAGCGTATCGATCATGGTCATCGGGCCAGGCAGCGCCCACTTGATCGGCTTATCCGTCAGCTGGCGCAGGTATTTCGCGTCGTCCACGAACACCGGCTTCTGACGCGCCACCGCGTCCACTACCGTCGGTACGCTTGCATCGTAGCGGTTACGGATGCGTACCGTCTGACGGTTCTCAAAATCCACGCCGCTGAGATGTTCAATAAAGGTGGTGACGAAATGCTGGCGGGTTTGTTCCCCGTCGCTGACGATATCAATCCTGGCGCGGATCTGTTCGTCCAGAGACAAACGCAGCGCATCCTGTTTTCCCGCCAGCAGTTCGTCGTCCTGTAATTTCCACGGCGACCACAGCGTTTCCGGCTGCGCAAGCCAGGTGGGTTTCGGCAGGCTGCCAGCCGTCGATGTCGGGAGCAATGTTTTCATAAGAAGAAACCTTTTATCCGTATTAAATTAAAGCGTGAAGTGATGGGACCACTGCTCAAGAAGGGCTTTATAAGGTTTGATAAACCGCTCTTCGGTATATTTACCCTGTTCAATGGCCAGCCGACTGCGCTCTTCACGGTCATAGACGATTTTTGTTAATGAGTGATCCTGCTGATTCAGGTCGGGCTGATAACACTGTCCCGCAGCGGAATTGGCATTATAAATTTCCGGGCGATAGATCTTCTGGAACGTCTCCATGGTGCTGATGGTGCCGATCAATTCCAGATTGGTGTAATCGCGCAGTAAATCGCCGGTGAAGAAGAAGGCAAACGGCGCGACGCTGTTTTCCGGCATGAAGTAGCGAACTTTCAGGCCCATCTTCGCGAAGTACTGTTCAGTTAGCGACTCGCCGTCCGGCTGGTATTCAAAGCCCAGCACCGGGTGGTGGTTACCGGTACGGCGGTAGGTGTCTTTGCTGGAGACGCTCAGGCAAATCATCGGCGCTTTTTTAAAGTTCGCCTGATATTCCGCAGAATGAATAAAGCTTTTAAAGATATTCCCGTGTAGCTCACCAAAATTTTCGGGGAGGGTGAAGCGGGGCCGATCTTTATTATGCTCCAGCAGCAGAACGCTGAAATCATAGTCACGGACATACGATGAAAAGTTATTCCCGACGATGCCTTCAATGCGCTCGTGGGTCTTTTTATCGACGATCGTCGTTTGCAGAATTTCGATGGCCGGGAAAGTAAAATCGCCGCCAATATTCATATCAACTGAAATAATCTCCAGCTCGACGGCATAGCGGTCGGCTTTTGGGTTATCCCAGCTCGCCAGCGCGTTAAAGCGATTGTTGATCATCACCAGCGTATTGCGCAGGTTCTCCTGACGCTTCTCCCCGCGCGCCAGGTTAGCGAAGTTGGTGGTGGTACGCGTATTTTCTGACGGGTTATAATTTTCATCGAAGCAACTGCGCTTAAGGGTAAATGTGAAAGCCTGACTCATTTGGTTATGCATCCTAAGTTCATGTTGCCGGAACGTTATCAATGCATAATTTATGCCTGAGCGACTGGCGCAGGGGAAGTGACTTAATTTCACTGCAACATGAGGGTTCTTCATGCGCGGCCCGTTCAGGTATAATCCCCCGAAATTTCCAACCGGTTTAAAACGATCATGACAAAACTCACCCTACAAGAGCAGATGCTGAAAGCGGGCTTAGTCAGCAGCAAGAAAGTGGCGAAGGTGCAGCGCACGGCAAAGAAATCGCGCGTACAGGCGCGTGAGGCCCGTGAAGCGGTAGAAGAGAACAAGAAGGCGCAGCTTGAGCGCGACAGGCAGCTAAGCGAACAGCAGAAGCAGGCGGTACTGGCGAAAGAGTTTAAAGCGCAGGTGAAGCAGCTGATTGAGATGAACCGCATCACCGTGGCAAAAGGCAACATCACCTTTAACTTTACCGACGGCAACCTGATCAAAAAAATCGAGGTCGATAAGCAGACCCAGACGCAGCTGATCAACGGTCGTCTGGCGATTGCCCGTCTGGTGATTAACGCCCAGGGCGACTGCGAGTACGCAATTATTCCGGCGGTGGTGGCAGATAAGATTGCCCAGCGCGATGCGGACAGCATTGTCCTTAACAGCGCACTGAGTCAGGAAGAGCAGGACGAAGACGATCCGTATGCAGATTTCAAAATCCCTGACGATTTAATGTGGTAAACCCCGCTCAGAATGGCGCGGCGTGACGGATGTTCATCGTCTCGCCGCTCACCGGATGAATAAAATGCAATTCGCTTGCATGCAGCATCAGCCGGGGCGTATCTTCAGCGCCCGGCCATTCCAGACCACCATAAAGATCGCATCCCAGAATAGGATGGCCTAACTGCTGGCAGTGAATGCGCAGCTGGTGGGTGCGTCCGGTCTCCGGGGTAAGCGCTACCCGCGTCAACGGCCCTGTCGTATCCTGGTCTATTCGTTCCATCACCCGATAGCGGGAACGCGCGGGTTTACCGGTGTGGGCACAGATTGTCATCAGCGGAAACAGCGCCGGATCTTTGGCAATCGGCGCATCCACGATCCCTTCGTCCTGTTCCACACGCCCGCACAACAGGGCGGTGTAAACCTTGTTCACGGCGCGCTGGCTGAACTGGTGGCAAAGCGCGGCGTTAATCGCTTTGTTGCGCGCAATGACCATCAGCCCCGAAGTGCCAAAATCAAGACGATGCACCAGCGTGCAGCCGGGAAAGGTTTGAACCAGACGGTAGTGAACGGAATCGAGGTTTTGCGGATTTTTCCCCGACAGGCTGAGCAGACCGGAAGGTTTGTTGATCAGCAGCAGATGTTCGTCCTGCCAGAGGATCTCAATGTCGTCGTGACAGGGTGGAGCGATAAACGTATCAATAATGACAGACATCAGGCCGCCGGGCTGGAAAGGGGGTGCGGATGATAACGAAATACGGGGAAAAGAAAAACCCTCCCACCGGGCGGTGAGAGGGAGAGATCTTACGCTGCGACCAGGCTGTCGATAGCGGCTTTCGCGTCGGTCTGTGCTTTGGTGGCCACTTCCGGGCCGTAAGCGATACCTTCAGCGAACACGAAGTTCACGTCGGTAATGCCGATGAAGCCCAGGAACAGCGTCATGTACGGTGCAACCAGGTCGGTTGGGGTATCTTTGTGAATACCGCCGCGGCTGGTCAGGACGATAGCGCGTTTACCTTTTACCAGACCTTCCGGGCCGTTCTCGGTGTAACGGAAGGTCACGCCAGCGCGGGCGACCAGGTCGAAGTAGTTCTTCAGCTGGGTAGGAATGTTGAAGTTGTACATTGGCGCGTTGATGACGATAACGTCGTGCGCCTGCAATTCAGCAATCAGCTCGTCGGAGAGCGCCAGGGCTTCCTGCTGACGTGGGGAAAGCGGCGCATCGCTCGGACGCAGCGCGCCAACCAGCTCGCCATCCAGCACAGGGACTGGGTTTGCCGCCAGATCACGCACGGTGATTTCATCCGCGGTATGCTGTTCACGCCACTGTTCAACGAAATAGTCGGACAGCTGACCAGACTGTGAGTACCCTGCCAGAATACTGGATTTCAACACTAATACTTTGCTCATGGGAAATTCCTGTTTTGTATTTGATTGAAGGGGGTTGCCCCGTTGCTTGTTGACACTTTATTCACAATCCTGCCACAGGGATAGCGCAATATATCGAAGCCTATGTTCGAATTTTTTGAATAAGGCGCGAAAAGCGCTGATGTGGTACTCTATAGCAATCATTAAAAAGAGATTTTATCCGGCAGTGCACTGCCCGTTAACGCTATGACAGAACAACAAAAATTGACCTTCCCGATGCTGATGCAAAAGCTTGATTCGCTGATGCTGCGCGACAGACAGCGGTTTGCGCGCCGTCTGCACGGCGTGAAGAAGGTTAAAAATCCTGATGCACAACAGGCCATTTACCAGGAGATGGCCAAAGAGATTGAACAGGCGGCAGGTAAAGTTGTGCTGCGAGAAGCCGCACGCCCGGCGATTACCTACCCGGAAAACCTGCCCGTCAGCCAGAAAAAGCAGGACATTCTTGAAGCCGTGCGCGACCACCAGGTGGTGATCGTTGCAGGGGAAACCGGTTCAGGTAAAACCACCCAGCTTCCGAAAATCTGCATGGAGCTGGGCCGCGGGGTGAAAGGGCTGATCGGCCACACCCAGCCGCGTCGTCTGGCGGCGCGTACCGTGGCGAACCGTATTGCCGACGAGCTGCAAACGGAGCCGGGCGGCTGCATCGGTTACAAGGTGCGTTTCAGCGATCACGTCAGCGACAACACCATGGTTAAGCTGATGACCGACGGTATTCTGCTGGCGGAAATCCAGCAGGATCGTCTGCTGATGCAGTACGACACCATTATCATCGATGAAGCGCACGAGCGCAGTTTGAACATCGACTTCCTGCTCGGCTACCTGAAAGAGCTTTTGCCGCGGCGTCCGGATCTGAAAATCATCATCACCTCCGCGACCATCGACCCGGAGCGCTTCTCAAAACATTTTAACAATGCGCCGATCATTGAAGTTTCAGGCCGAACCTACCCGGTTGAAGTGCGCTATCGCCCGATTGTGGAAGAGGCGGACGATACCGAGCGCGACCAGCTTCAGGCCATCTTCGATGCCGTCGACGAACTGGGCAACGAGAGTGCTGGCGACATTCTGATCTTCATGAGCGGCGAGCGCGAGATCCGGGATACCGCCGATGCGCTCAGCAAGCGCGATCTGCGCCACACCGAGATCCTGCCGCTGTACGCGCGCCTGTCGAACAGCGAGCAGAACCGCGTGTTCCAGCCGCACAGCGGGCGCCGCATCGTGCTGGCGACCAACGTGGCCGAAACCTCGCTGACCGTACCGGGTATTAAATACGTGATTGACCCGGGTACGGCGCGCATCAGCCGCTACAGCTACCGCACCAAAGTCCAGCGCCTGCCGATCGAGCCGGTTTCCCAGGCGTCGGCTAATCAGCGTAAGGGTCGCTGCGGCCGCGTGTCGGAAGGGATCTGTATTCGTCTCTATTCGGAAGACGATTTCCTGTCGCGCCCGGAGTTTACCGACCCGGAAATTCTGCGTACCAACCTGGCATCCGTTATCCTGCAAATGACCGCGCTGGGGCTGGGCGATATCGCCGCCTTCCCGTTTGTGGAAGCGCCGGACAAACGCAATATTCAGGACGGGGTGCGCCTGCTGGAAGAGCTGGGGGCCATCACCACCGACGCGCAGGCGACGGCCTACAAGCTAACGCCATTGGGCCGCCAGCTTAGCCAGTTGCCGGTCGACCCGCGTCTGGCGCGCATGGTGCTGGAGGCGCAAAAGCACGGCTGCGTGCGTGAGGCGATGATCATCACCTCGGCGCTCTCCATTCAGGATCCGCGCGAGCGCCCGATGGACAAACAGCAGGCGTCGGATGAAAAACACCGCCGCTTCCACGATAAAGAGTCCGATTTCCTTGCCTTTGTGAACCTGTGGAACTACCTCGGCGAGCAGCAAAAAGCGCTCTCGTCGAACCAGTTCCGCCGTCAGTGCCGGGTGGATTTCCTCAACTACCTGCGCGTGCGCGAGTGGCAGGATATCTACACCCAGCTGCGTCAGGTGGTGAAAGAGCTGGGCATTCCGGTGAACAGCGAACCGGCGGAGTACCGCGAAATTCATATCGCCTTGCTGACCGGCCTGCTGTCCCATATCGGGATGAAGGATGCGGATAAGCAGGAATATACCGGCGCACGTAATGCGCGTTTCTCCATCTTCCCGGGTTCCGGCTTGTTCAAAAAGCCGCCGAAGTGGACGATGGTCGCGGAGCTGGTGGAAACCAGCCGCCTGTGGGGACGCATTGCCGCGCGTATTGACCCCGAATGGGTTGAACCGGTGGCGCAGCACCTGCTGAAACGCTCGTACAGCGAGCCGCACTGGGAGCGCGGGCAGGGCGCGGTGATGGCGACGGAAAAAGTGACCGTCTACGGCCTGCCGGTGGTTGCTGCGCGTAAGGTTAACTACAGCCAGATTGACCCGGCGCTTAGCCGCGAGCTGTTTATCCGCCACGCGCTGGTGGAAGGTGACTGGCAGACGCGCCACGCCTTCTTCCGTGAAAACCTGAAGCTGCGCGCTGAAGTGGAAGAGCTTGAGCACAAGTCCCGCCGTCGCGACATTCTGGTGGACGACGAGACGCTGTTTGAGTTTTACGACCAGCGCATCAGCCACGATGTGGTCTCCGCGCGCCATTTCGACAGCTGGTGGAAGAAAGTCAGTAAAGAGACCCCGGACCTGCTCAACTTCGAAAAGAACATGTTGATTAAAGAGGGTGCGGAGTCGGTCAGTAAGCTCGACTACCCGAACTTCTGGCATCAGGGTAACCTCAAGCTGCGTCTGACCTATCAGTTTGAGCCGGGCGCGGATGCCGATGGTGTGACGGTGCACATTCCGCTGCCACTGCTAAACCAGGTGGATGAGAGCGGGTTTGAGTGGCAGATCCCTGGCCTGCGCCGCGAGCTGGTCATTGCATTAATCAAATCCCTGCCTAAACCGGTGCGGCGTAACTTTGTGCCAGCGCCGAACTACGCCGAAGCGTTTTTAGGCCGCGTCACGCCGCTGGAGCTGCCGCTGCTGGATGCGCTTGAGCGGGAGTTCCGACGCATGACCGGCACCACCATTGACCGCGACGACTGGAACTGGGATCAGGTGCCCGATCACCTGAAAATCACATTCCGCGTGGTGGACGATAAAAACAAAAAGCTGCTTGAGGGCCGCTCTCTGACGGCACTGAAAGAGGCGCTGAAAGGTAAAGTCCAGGAGACGCTCTCTGCGGTGGCGGACGACGGCATTGAGCAGAGCGGGCTGCACATCTGGAGCTTTGGTCAGCTTCCCGAAAGCTACGAGCAGAAGCGCGGCAACTATAAGGTCAAAGCCTGGCCTGCGCTGGTGGATGAGCGCGACAGCGTGGCGATTAAGCTCTTTGACAATCCGCAGGAGCAACAGCAGATGATGTGGCGCGGGCTGCGTCGACTGCTTCTGCTCAATATCCCGTCGCCGATTAAATATCTGCACGAGAAGCTGCCGAACAAAGCCAAGCTGGGGCTGTACTTTAACCCGTACGGTAAAGTGCTGGATCTGATCGACGACTGCATCTCCTGCGGCGTGGATAAGCTGATCCACGAGGCGGGCGGCCCGGTCTGGTCAGAAGAGGGCTTTGCTCGGCTTCATGAAAAGGTGCGCGCGGAGCTGAACGACACCGTGGTAGAGATTGCCAAACAGGTCGAGCAGATCCTCACCGCCGTGTTCAATATCAACAAGCGCCTGAAGGGGCGGGTGGATATGACCATGGCGCTGGGGCTGTCGGACGTGAAGGCGCAGATGGCGGGGCTGGTGTATCGCGGCTTTGTCACCGGCAACGGCTTCAAGCGTCTGGGGGATACGCTGCGTTATTTGCAGGCGATTGAGAAACGTCTGGAGAAAATGGCGGTGGATCCACACCGCGATCGCGCGCAGATGCTGAAGGTCGAAAACGTGCAGCAGGCGTGGCAGCAGTGGCTGAACAAGCTGCCTCCGGCGCGTCGTGATGATGACGACGTGCGGGAGATCCGCTGGATGATCGAGGAGCTGCGCGTCAGCTTCTTTGCTCAGCAGCTTGGCACGCCGTACCCGATTTCGGACAAGCGTATTTTGCAGGCAATGGAGCAGATTTCCGCCTAAAACCTTCGCCCGGTGGCGCTGCGCTTACCGGGCCTACGCGAGAATATGGAGAACATGTAGGCCGGGTAAGGCGTAGCCGCCACCCGGCTTTGATTTACCCGTTCACCATCGCCAACGTAAACCCATCCCATCCCTTAATGCCCACCGTTTGCAGCGCGGTGGCGGTTAAACGCGGGTTATCTCCAGTCATCTCGATAAACTTCCGTACTCCCTGTACGCGCGCATCGTCACTTTGCCCGTTAATCACCTCGCCGTCGCGCACCACGTTGTCGCCGATAATGACCGTGCCGGGGCGGGCGTAGTGCAGCGCCCACTCCAGGTAACCGGGATTGTTAGGCTTATCGGCATCAATAAAGATCAGGTCGAAGGGCGGGACCTCACCAAAATTCTCGAGCGACTTTAGCGCCGGGCCTTCAATCAGTTCAATACGATCGCTGAGTCCTGCAAGGTGAATGTTCTGGCGTGCAACCGCGGCATGTGTCGGGTCCGCTTCAAGCGTAATCAGCTTTCCGTCCGGTGGCAGGGCGCGCGCCATCCAGATTGAGCTATACGCACCCAGCGTGCCAATCTCCAGAATTCGACGCGCCTGTGTCATGCGGACAAACAGCGCCAGCAGTTGCCCCTGATTAGCGGCAACATCGTGCTCGGGTAAACCGGCGCGTTTGTTGTTATCCAGGATCTTCGAGAGAACCTCATCCTCAGGAATAAGCGAAGAAATCATGTAATTATCTACTGAACACCACTGCGGTTGCATAGATTGTCTCCTCGGGGGGCGAAATGTAGGCCGGGTAAGGCGTAGCCGCCACCCGGCATGTCTTCAGGCACTGATCCAACCGCCGCCCAGCGCTTTATACAAATCAATTTGCGCCAGCAGCAGGTTATTTTTCACCTGTACCACGCTGGTCTGCACCGAGAACAGCGTACGCTGCGCATCAAGCACATCCAGATAAGAAGAGTACCCGTTGCGGTAGCGGTTTTGCGCAATCCGCAGCGTCTCCTGCGCGACCTCCTGCTGTGCCAGCAGCTCGGTTAGCTGTTCCTGATAGCGGGTGATGGCATCAAGGCTGTCATTCACCTCGGCAAATGCGTTACGCACGGTTTTTTCGTAGCTGTACAGCGCCTGATTCCGCTGGGACTGGGAGATATCTACCTGCGCATTGAGCGCCTGACGGTTCAGCAGCGGCGCAAGAATACTGCCGCCCACGCTCCAGAGCTGGAGAGGGTTATCCAGCAATCCCGACAGCGTGCGATCCTGCACCGATCCCGTGGCCGTAAGGTTGATCGACGGCAGCAGGCTGGCGCGCGAGACCGCCAGCGTCGCGTCCGCCGCAATCAGCTGACGTTCAGCCTGGACGATATCCGGACGCCGGTTCAGTAACGTCGACGGTAGCTGGGAGGGCAGTTTCAGCGGCGTCAGGGCGTCGAAGCTTTCACCGCGCGCAACCTCACCCGGGTTGCTGCCCAGCAGCAGGCTAAGCGCATTCTCCTGCTGCGCAATCTGGTGCTGAAGCAGTGGAACCTGGGCGCGGGTGGCGCGAAGCTCAGAATCCGATTGCATCAGCTCAAGGCGTGAACTGTATCCCGTCTCAAACTGACGTTTAGCGAGGTTGAACGCCTCTTCACGCGATTTCAGCGTGGAGCGGGTAACGCGAAGCTGTTCGTCAAGCGACAGCAGGGTGACGTACCCGGAAGCGACCGACGATGCGACGGTAAGATCTGCCGCGACGGCGGCGGCCTTTTGTGCTTCCAGCGACGCTTCAGCGGCACGAGAGGTGCTGCGGTTTACCCCCCAGATATCCACGTCGTAGCTGGCGGTCAGGCTGCCTTTGTACAGCGTACCGTATACCGGAAGCCCCGTGGCGGCGGACTGCGAGCGCGCGCGCGTGCCGGTCACGCCCGCATCCAGCGACGGAAACAGGCTGCCGTCGGCGGCGTACACCCGGGCCTGGTACTCATTAATCCGCTCGCGGGCAAGCAGCACGTCGCTGTTATTCTTCAGCGCCAGATCCACATAGCGGTTCAGATTGTTGTCGTGAAAATTCCGCCACCAGAGCTGCTCTGTCGGGCTGGTCGGCCCCGACGCTGCGCGCCACTGGGCCGGAATAAGCAGTGACGATTTGGCTGGCTCAACGTCTACCGACTGGCACCCCGCCAGGGTCGCCATCATCAGCAGGGCGGCTATCGGGCGAAGCGTCATTGTTTCGCCTCCCGCGTGTCGATGGTCACCTGCACCGACATGCCAGGACGCAGTAGCCGGTACGCCTCCGGCTCACCGAGTACCTCAATGCGTACCGGGATACGCTGGGCGATTTTGACAAAGTTGCCCGTGGCGTTATCCGGGGTGATAGCGCTGAACTCCACGCCAGTGGCCGGGGAAATGCTCTCCACGCGCCCCTGATAGGCTTTATCGTTTAAGGCATCCACGGTGAATTTCACCGGCTGCCCGACGCGTAAATTCGCCAGCTGCGTCTCTTTGATGTTGGCGATCACCCAGTGCTGCGGCGGGACCAGCGTGGTCAGGTGCGTTCCGGCGGTGACGTACGCCCCCAGACGCACCGCAATCTGCCCGAGCTGGCCGTCACGCGGGGCGACAATGCGCGTGTTTTGCAGATCGATCTGCGCCAGCTCCAGCGCGGCTTTTGCATTCTCAACATCCGCTTCCAGCGAACCGCGATTGACGATGACCGTCTGTAGATCCTGGCGCGACATCTCAAGCGTCGCTTTCGCCTGGTCGATATCGGCGCTTCCCTGTGCGGCACTCGCCAGCGCCGCATCGCGCTCGCGAATGGAAAGGGAGCCGTCTGCGGTCAGATCCTTCACGCGTTTCAAATCCGCCTGGGTTTTCAGGCTTTGGGCGCGGGCGTTTTTCAGCGCCGCCTCGTTTCTGGCAATTACCGCTTCCGCGCTTTTGCGCTGTTGCAGGTTGTTATTCAGGGCTGCGATTTTCATTGCCAGCTGCGCCTCGGCCTGATGGACGCGCTGGCGGTAGATCCGGTCATCTATCTGCAACAGCAGGTCACCTTTTTTTACCTGCACGAAATCCTGAACATGGACCTCGGTAATGTAGCCGTTCACCTGGGGACTGATAAACGTTGTCTGGCCGCGCACGTAGGCGTTATCGGTGAACTGGGTGTGACGCGTGAACGGGGGCAACTGCCAGGCGTAAAGGATCACCAGCACCCCGACTATTCCGATAGCCGCGGCGGTGAAAATGGACACGACGCGCACATTTTTGCGCGTGTTGGCCTGCTCTTTGGCGGCATCCTGCTGACTCATAACTTCTCCTGAAAATAGATTACTTATTGCCAGTGGCGTTCTTTAGGGCCATACGGGCAGTGATGCGCAGACGCAGCAAGCGCCATAAAATCCAGACCAGCGTGGCAGTGGCAATGCTCGCCGTCAGTAAATAAGTATCGTTGTAAGCCAGAATATTTGCCTCAAGCGTCGTCACCGTCTGAAGTTGGGTAATGGCCTGAATTCCCAGCAGGGAACTGTCACCAATCAGGCTTTTGTACATCTGGGTGTAGAGCTGAATACGTTCGTTCACTAGGGGATTCAGGGTGGTGAGCTGGTCAGCCAGCAGGCTGGAGTGGTACTTCTCGCGCCAGGTCTGGAAGGTGCCGAGGATCGCGGAACCGAGCAGGCCCCCAAGGTTCTGACTCATGCCAAACATCACGGAAAAGCTGACCAGATTGCGCGGATCGGCGATCACCCCGCCAATGGCGGCCAGCATCGCCGGGGCGAGGAAGAACGCGCTGCCGAAGCCCAGCAGGAACTGACTGACCATCAGCTGAGCTGGCCGGGTGAGGTTGTTGGACTGGCTGTCCAGCAGCGAGGCAACAATCATCAGCGCCAGCGAGGTGATAATCGGCCAGGCCAGTTTAGTGGGTTTGATCGTCAGACAGCTGGTGACGATACCGCAGACGATTCCGGCGAAAATAGACCACGCCAGATGGGTCATCTGTTCATTCTGTAGGCCCACATATTGCAGCCAACCGATGACGCCGGTGTTCTGTTCCGCCAGCACGATGCGGATCAGCAGCATAATCAGCCCCAGGCGTACGATGCTGCCGCTGGAGAGCCAGCGGGTATTAAGCAGCGGGTTGCTGCGGTTATGTTCAAACACGATCGCGGAGACAATCAGCACCAGCGAGAGGGACAACGCCCAGCCGATCCACGGCGCTTCAAACCACCAGTCCAGTCGTCCTAACGACAGAACCGCGCACAGCAGCGCCATGCCCGGCGCCAGCAAAAAGAAGGTGATGAAGTCTTTCTTCTCGAAGACCTTGCGCCGATCGCCCGGCGGCAGTTTGAGCACCATCACGCAGGCGAGAGATATCAGGGCCAGACCCAGTTCGAAAAAGTACAGGCCGCGCCACTCATCAAGCTGTAACAGTTCGGTGGAAAACAGCCGCGCCAGCGGGATCGCCAGCGACGATCCGGTTATGCCGATGGTCAGCGCCTTCAGGCGGTGCTTCGCGGGCCAGGCCTGTATCTGGTAATAAATGCCGAGCGAGCTGAGCGCGGCGGCGACCATCCCGTGTGCCGCACGTACCATCAGCGCCGAGCTGAGATCGTTCACAAACAGGTGAAAAAAGGTGACCAGCACATACAGCACCAGGAAGCCTTCGGTAAAGGCGCGCAAACCGTACTGCTGGCGAAACTTCACCAGCAGCAGGTTGATGGAGACGTTGGTCATGACATAGACGGCGGGCAGCCAGGCGATTTCGGTCGACCAGGCGCCGAAGGTGCCTTGCAGGTTTTGCAGATTGGCGGTGACGACCGCGTTACCCAGCGCCCCGGTCAGACACACCAGCAGGCCGACCACGCCATAGGCGATCCGTTTCGACGTCGGGTGTTCCGGGGTGGAAGGGGAACCCAGCAGGGCGGGTTTCTCGTGTGGCTGCCACTCGCGAGGAGCATAAGGGTCGCGTTGAGGCAGGCGCATAGCGTGATTTACCTTTCAAAAAATTGAATTGTGAGCGGGCTAATGATTCTAAGGCTGACGCAAATCATAATTCAAGTGAATACGATTTTCTCATGTTAATCAAATGTGAGTGCTCGTTGAGCGGGGGGCAGCCCGTTTTTTTCAGCCTTCATGCCATAGCATGATGCGCAGAAAGGGGGATAATCGAAGGCTCTGTATGCTGTAAGGAGGTAACGATGACAATGGCACTTTTCCCCTGTCTGCCTGGCACAACCCTCGACGCCGTGAATACCGTCGGGGCGTGGCTTGCTCAGGACGACTATCAGGACAACCAGCCCGTTGATCTGGTGATTCTGGCGGGTAACGCGGTGATCCCCGCGATTGATGCTGCCTGTAAAATCGCAGCTGAACAGGGTACTCCTCTGATCATCAGCGGCGGGATCGGTCACTCGACGACCTTCCTCTACGCCGCGATTGCGAAACACCCCCGCTACAACAGGATACCCACCACCGGGCGTGCTGAAGCGGCGATTCTGGCCGACATCGCCCGTGAGTTCTGGAACATTCCGGCTGAGCGTCTTCACGTTGAGGATCAGTCGACCAACTGTGGTGAGAATGCCCGCTTCAGCCGGGCGTTGATGAAACAATCCGGACTGAACGCCAGCCGGGTGCTGGTGGCCCAGGACCCGACGATGCAGCGTCGCACAATGGCTACGTTTGCCCGCGTATGCCGCGACGAGAACGACTCGCCCGCATGGGTGAGTCATCCCGGCCTGACACCCGTGCTGCAAAACAGCGACGACGGTCTGGTCTTTCGCGGCCCGGCCGAGGGGTTATGGCCGGTAGAGCGCTACCTGTCGCTGGTGCTGGGTGAACTTCCGCGACTCAGGGACGACATCAACGGCTACGGTCCGGCGGGCCGTGACTTTATCGCCCATGTTGATATTCCTGCCGACGTGGACGCCGCGTGGCAGATCTTGCGAAACGACGTCATTCTCACCGACGCGCTGGTGAGCCGTTCTCTGCTGTAATGCTCTGCCCGTTTGCGCCATCTTTTACGCAAACGGGCATCTTATGTTGCCGATTTGTGATTTTTAAAGCGGGCTGACCCGTTTCTTTTATGATATATCTCACAAAAACAGCCTCATAGAGTAGGCAATTGCCCCGGTAATTATAGTTTTTAACAATAAGTTTACTTGTTAAAAACAGTGTAATTACAGGAGCAGGTTATGACAGTACCCGTACAACATCCTATGTATATTGATGGACAGTTTGTTGCCTGGCAGGGTGATGCATGGATTGACGTGATCAATCCGGCCACGGAAGAGGTCATTTCCCGTATTCCCGACGGCACCGCCGAAGATGCCCGCAAAGCGATTGACGCAGCAGAGCGCGCGCAGGCTGGCTGGGAGGCGCTGCCTGCCATTGAGCGCGCCAGCTGGCTGCGCAAAATTTCCGCTGGCATCCGCGAGCGCGTCAGTGAAATCAGCGCGCTGATTGTGGCCGAAGGCGGCAAGATCCAGCAGCTGGCGGAAGTGGAAGTGAACTTTACCGCTGACTATATCGACTATATGGCCGAGTGGGCGCGCCGGTATGAAGGGGAAATCATTCAGAGCGACCGTCCGGGCGAGAGTATTCTGGTGTTTAAGCGCGCTCTCGGCGTCACTACCGGCATTCTGCCGTGGAACTTTCCCTTCTTCCTGATTGCCCGTAAGCTCGCCCCCGCGCTGATTACCGGTAACACCATCGTTATCAAACCGAGCGAATTTACCCCCAATAACGCCATTGCGTTTGCCAAAATCGTCGATGAAATTGGCCTGCCGAAAGGCGTCTTCAACCTGGTGCTGGGCCGCGGCGAAACCGTCGGGCAGGAACTGGCCGGGAACCCGAAGGTGGCGATGGTGAGCATGACCGGCAGCGTCGGGGCGGGTGAGAAGATTATGGCTGCGGCTGCGAAAAACATCACCAAAGTGGGGCTGGAGCTGGGCGGTAAAGCTCCGGCAATCGTGCTGGACGATGCCGACCTCGAGCTGGCGGTGAAGGCGATTGTCGATTCACGCGTCATCAATACCGGACAGGTCTGCAACTGTGCGGAACGTGTCTATGTCCAGAAGGGGATCTATGACCGCTTTGTGAATCGCCTGGGCGAGGCAATGAAAGCCGTTCAGTTTGGTAATCCGGCTGAACGAACGGATATTGCCATGGGGCCGCTGATCAACGCCGCCGCGCTGGAGCGGGTGGAGCAGAAGGTGGCGCGCGCGGTGCAGGAGGGGGCCAAAGTGGTCCTTGGCGGTAAAGCCGCAGAAGGCAAAGGGTATTTTTATCCGCCAACGCTGCTGCTGGACGTGCGTCAGGATATGGCCATCATGCACGAAGAGACCTTCGGCCCGGTGCTGCCCGTGGTGGTTTTCGACACGCTGGAAGAGGCACTGAATATGGCCAACGACAGCGACTACGGTTTAACCTCGTCTGTTTATACGCAGGATCTGAATATCGCCATGAAAGCCATTAAAGGGCTTAAATTCGGCGAGACATATATTAACCGTGAGAATTTTGAAGCGATGCAGGGCTTCCATGCGGGATGGCGTAAATCCGGTATTGGCGGGGCAGATGGTAAGCACGGTCTGAATGAATATTTGCAGACGCAGGTGGTGTATTTACAGGCGTAAAAAAAATCGGGCCTTAACCGGCCCGATTTGAATCAAATATAGCGATTACAGGTATACCAGGGACAGAGTAGCCTGACCGTCGAGCTGAGTGTCGTCGGTGATGGCCAGAGTCGCGGTATCACGAATCACCAGGTTAGAAACAAAGTTAAAACGACTTTGTTGAATAAATCGAACTTTTGCTGAGTTGAAGGATCAGATCACGCATCTTC
>NZ_JBMKHS010000024.1:0-71094 GCF_049238105.1 Enterobacter cloacae complex sp. IR5418
AAAACACAACCCGCTACGGGGGAGACTTACCCGAAATCTGATTTATTCAACAAAGCCCTCTTTTCCCCCTGTATTTACCCCTCCTTCCTGTTTCAATCGTCTGATATTTCAACCCAAAAGAAGATAGCTGTATCCTTCGGATATTACTTATTGTCTGAATAATAAATTCCTTATATCGTTTTCTTGATATACCGTCCCTGAAAAATATTTTGTTGCATACATGATGCAAATGAATGGTCTTACCAGTTTGCTATTTACATTATAGCGGTGAATGGTTGTATCGGTTTTAAGCCTGTGCTTCGCGGTTTCATATAGAAATAAATAATAATCCAGTCCTGACAATAAGGAAATCCTCGGGCGTTAATCCTAAAGAGATTTTGAGCCATTGATCGCGCTTATTCGTGGTGGTATTTTCGGCAACAATATTAAATCACCAACCCTAAAACCAAATGTTTTTCTTTTGGTTTTTTTGTATTTCACTCAAATAAGGAAATTAAATGAACGCGATATTTAAAAAAGGAGTGCTGGCATCTGTACTGGCAGTAGCGGCTTCTTCTGCAATGGCGGCTTCCAGTATTGATATTCAGGTAACGGGAAAAATTTTACCCTCTTCCTGTACACCGGCATTTATTAGCGGTGGCGGTATTGCTGATTTCGGCACAATAAAAGTCGCTTCCCTGAATTCAACGACGGTCACGTCGCTGCCGGATGTGAAAATTATCCCGATCTCTATTACCTGCGAAGACGCGACCCGTATTGCGGTAACCTTTAACGATGCGCATGCTGACTCTGCGCCAACGGAAGATGTGCCTGCTTGGCCAGACTCAGACTTTGCGACTACCATGGATTATACCGCCGGACTTGGCATGTATAACGGCAAGCCGATTGGCACTTATTCACTCGGTATGCAGTTGACGAAGGGCGCTGTGACAAACGACGCCGGTGATGAGCTGTATCCAACCTACTCGTTTAATAACGGTTCAACTTGGGGTAATAAAGCAGGGAATCGTTATTTACAGCTTAAAACTAACAAAAGCGAAATCTATTCCTTCAGTTCAGAACTGGGTGGCACGCCTGTCCCACAAACCAAGGTTAACTTTAACGTCGGTGTTGTCGCGGCGATTAACCCAACCAACGATTTAAAGATTACGGATGAAGCCAAGCTGGACGGCTTAACCAACGTTGAGCTGGTTTATCTGTAATCGCCCCACGCGTTATGAAATACCCGGCACCTCACTCCGGTGAGGTGTCATTTATCAATATTAATGGACTAATATTATGCTGTTTTTAAAAAGAACGCTGATCTGTGCCTGCCTGCTGGCCTCATTCAACAGTATGGCTGCCGGAATGGTGCCGGATACCTCGCTGCTTATTGTCAATGAAGACGAGCAGGGAGGCAGCATGGATGTCAAAAACACCGATGCTGAAGCTCAACTGCTTTACACTAAAATTATTGATCTCCCGGACGACCCAAAACCGGGCCTGATTGCCACGCAGCCGGTTGTGCGCGTAGATGCGGGTAAAACCCAGCGTGTGCGTTTTGTGCTGAAAAATAGCGCTGAGCCGCTGAAGGTGGAACATCTCAAGCGTGTCATTTTTACCGCCATCCCACAGCGCGAAAAAAACAAAGTTAAAGTGGTGTTTAGCCAGAACCTTCCTGTCATTATTCGCCCGGCTGGCCTGGCAGTAAATATCGAACCCTGGAAGGCCCTTACCTGGCAGATAAAAAATGGCAATGTCACGGTTGAAAATAATACGCCTTATGTTGTCCGGATGGAGCAAAAGGTAAAATTAATGGCGTCAGGAACGATTGCCAAACTGGATAAAGCCTATATCCTGCCTGGCGAAAAAATGACAGCCCGAGCGTCAGCCAAAATATCAGCATCCGAAAAACAAATCGAAATCTATCCGGCAACGCGTTATGGCTATAAGGCTGGCACTTATATCGCCGACCTTAAGCAATAAAATCACTTAACGGTACATGGAGTAGTTATGTTAAACGGTTCCTGTAAAAAGGGAATGCTCGTTTTTTGCCTGAGTGCGCTGGCATTTAATATTCGAGCTGAGATTTCCTCTAATGCGAATGAGTCTCTGGAATTGGCACGGGCCATATTTGACCAGGATGCGTTAAAAAATAACGGACTTGATCCGGCCATTGCGGATTACTATGCCCTCGCTCCCCGTTTTACCCCTGGCTACCATAATGTGACTGTGAATCTTAATGGTAAGCAGCGCAATATTATGCCCGTGAAGTTTGATGAAGAAGGAACGCCTTGTATCGATAAAGAGTTTCTGGAAAACGCGGGCCTGATTAAACAGACGAAAAGAGGCACCTGCCCGAAGATTCATCAGTACTGGTCCGGGTCTACGATTCAGACATCGCCGGACACAGGTGAAATATCGGTTGTCGTTCCGCCGGAAGCGCTGGATCCTGATTATGGCCGCCAGTTCGCAGAGGTGCGCGGCGGACGTGCGGCTATGCTGAATTACTCCATGTTTGGCACCCATAATCGATACGATGATGACAATGCCGATCGTTTCCATTCCACCTTTGAAATGGGCTTTAACGCCGGAGACTGGATTGTGCGCAGCACGCAGTTCATTAGCGACGGCAGCGATCAGGATTTTGACGTCGACTCTCTCTACACGTATGCCCAACGTACCTTTACCGATTATGGCGTGATGGTGCAGGGCGGCCAGATTAACGTCGCCAACAGCCGCTTCAGTATTCCGGGTATTTACGGGGTGCAGATGATGCCGGATACCGCACTGACTCCCCAGGCGGGGACAGGCGTCGAAGTCAGCGGTATTGCCCGTACTCCGCAGGCCCGCGTGGATATCCGCCAGGGCGGACAGCTTATTTACTCCACGCTGGTACCCGCCGGGCCGTTCAGCTTAGATGACGTGCCGCTGGCTAACCTCAACACTGACCTGAACGTCACCGTGACCGAGACTGACGGCAGCGAAAACCGGTTTACCGTCTCGGCGAGCACGTTCCGCAGTAACCATGTGGGCCGTGCTCCGGGCTTTGCGCTGGCTGTGGGTCGCGTTGAAGACATGGACTCACGCTTTGAAAATCCGTGGGTGGTGTCTGCCAATAACGGCTGGTCTATCAATAAGCGTGTAAATTTCCTGGCCGGTATGGTGATGGCGGATAACCACTATTATGGCTTCTCCGGCAACCTCGATACCGTACCGATGCAGAACCTGTATGCCTCGCTGGGTTTTCTGGCATCAATAGACAACCAGTCGCAAACCGACGGCAACAAAACGACGCTGGATCTGGGTTACTCCCTGCCGTGGGGCATTGGGCTTTCGCTGGGCGGCAGCTACGGCACCCCGGACTACCGCGAGATGACGGAACTTTACGGCGACGATGATGATATGTCGCAAACCAAATACGACACTAATGTCGGCATCAACTGGTCAAACGCGACGCTAGGCCGCTTCTCGCTAAGCTATTACCGCAATGAGAGCTGGAACAGCGAATACGACAGCCGCCGGTTTATCTCGTCGTGGTCGCAAACCTTTAAATACTTCAACGTGAGCGTGAACTGGGAGTCGGATGTCAGCCGTCACGACAGCAGCGACAACGATCAGTTTTACGTGAATGTGTCGATCCCGCTGGGACGCTCCGGGGTGTCAACCAGCTCCTGGTATCGCGAGAGCGAAGGTCAGGCCTCCTACGGCACGCGGGCGATGGGCTCGCTCAACGCCGAGAACCAGTACATGGTAGGGGTGGCTCAGGATCATGAAGAGAACACCACCAGCTGGGATAGCTCGCTGAACAGTAATCTGCATTACACCAACCTGGCGCTGGCCGCTGGCGGAGATAACGACAACAACACCAACTTCTCCGCATCGTTAAGCGGCGGGATTGTCGCCCACAGCGACGGTGTGACCTTCTCGCCTTACCGCGTGAGCGATACGTACGCCATTGCCAGACTGGATAAACCGGTGGCTGGCATCGAGATAGCCACCTCGCGCGGCGCGGTATGGACCGATAAATGGGGCCAGGCGGTTGTTCCCGCGCTGTCACCGTTCCGTGAAAGCACAATTGAGATCAATACGGAAAGCCTGCCAGGCAATCTGGACGTAAGAAATGGCCGAACAGCGATCAACGCGTCTCACGGCGCCGTGGCGAAGTGGGAGTTTGCGACGTTAAGCCAGCGCCGCGTGCTGCTCAGTATTCGCCGTGCGGACGGTACGCCGCTGCCGGAAGGCGTCTCGATTGTGGATGCGGCAGGGGAGTATGTGACGAGTGCGCCAGAAGACGGCGTGATCTTCCTGAACGATATCTCCGCCACCCAGCAGCTGTATGCGAAGCTGGATGAAGGGCGTTGCAGGCTAACGTATACCCTGCCAGAGGCGGAACCGAATAAATTCTATGAAGAGGTGACAGGGAAATGTCTCTGAATAACGTTCGTCAATACGCGCTGATGTTTGCGTTGCTCTGTGGCTCAACGGGACTGTCGGGAATGGCACAAGCCGATGACGGCGACTGTGACATGATGTCGGCGGTGAAGAAAGTCGATTACGGGCGCTACCGTAAGGAGGATATGCGGCAGGCCTCTGCTGAACATGTTGGTAAGGTCTATAACGGCTATGCCTCGGTAACGCGCGAGTTTCAGGTGTCGGCCCTGTGTCCGAATGCACGAAAAATGCGCATCTCCATTGACGGTGCTGCCCGACAGAATATGGCGTATCGCTTTACGGATAATGGCGCGATGAAAATCGAATTTAGAGATGGGCGGGTGGACGGTATCCCGGTGCAGCTTGCTGCGGTCGATATTGGTGCGGTAGCCGTTCAGGGTGGCGCTTCCCAGGTGACGCTGAAGCCGGAAAAAGCACTGGCTGCGGTTAGCGGTACGGAAATAGCGGGCGAGCAGTTCACCGCCACCATGATGATCACGACCTATCTTTCCGATAAGGCGTTCAACGTCACTAACACAACGGATTTTGTAGAGACGCTGACGCTTAACGTCGATACGCTTCCTGCACATTAATCCCTTCGATGCCCGGCAGAGCTGTTCTGCCGGGCATTTTTCTTAGTGGATCCCCGCCAGGCGCAACAGCGCCGTCACCACCGCCGCCGCCACGATCACCACAATGAGCGGCATCTTACGCCAGGCCAGAAACACCGCGAACCCCACGCCCAGCACGCGCGCCATCCCGGCAAAATGTTCCCCTTCATAAAAGGTTGTCGCCAGCGCGACGGAGAACAGCAAAACCGTTGCCGCATCTGATAGCAGCGCCTGCGATCGTTCAGAAAGCGCCAGCCGGTTGCCGAGTTTCGCCCCGCCAAGACGCATCAGATAAGTTCCGGCAGACAAAATGGCGATGCCGAGGATAAAGACCGTCATGTTTTCCATTATTTTTTCCTCGCGGCGAGTCCGAGCAAAGAGAGCAGCACCGGCAGGCCCACCGGGGCAAACGGTACGGCGGCCAGCGACAACACCGCGCCGCTACAGGCGCGGATCAGCGTGGTGCGGTTTTTAAATGCCGGTACCACTAACGCCAGCAGGATCGCCGGAAACACCGCATCCAGCCCGATGGTTTCCGGGGCCGGCAGCAGTTTACCGACCATCGCGCCCAGCACCGCGCCCAAAGGCCAGATGATTGCCACGCCCAGGCCGCACAGCCAGTAGGCCGCTTTACGCTGCTCGGCGGTTTTTTGCGACAGGCCGAACACCACGCTTTCATCGTTCATGATATGACAGCCTAAAAAGCTCAGGCCGCGCTTGCCCACCAGTTCACGCACCGTCACGCCGAAGGGCACATGGCGGGCGTTAACCAGTAAACCCGCCGCGGCCGCTGCCAGCGGATTGCCGCCGCTCGCCACGATGCCGATAAACATAAACTCGGACGCGCCTGCCAGCACGGTGAGGGAGAGGACAAACGGTACCCACAGCGGGAAACCGTAGGCCATCGCCAGTGAGCCATAGGACATGCCGACCACGCCCACCGCGAGGCAGACCAGGACGATCGCTTTTATCGTGTCGCCTTTCAGGCAAGAGAGGTGTTTCTTCATACCATTTTAGCCATATCGAACGTATTTCCATTATAATGAACGCATCAAAACCGTTTTACAAGACGAACGATTCGTTCGTTATAGAGAGACAGAGGCCGTTTTTATGACGCAGCCAATCAGCGTGATCGCCAAAAGTCTGGTGCGAGAACGCCTGCGAACCGGACTTTCGCTGGCGGAAATTGCCCGCCGTGCCGGGATCGCCAAATCCACGCTTTCCCAGCTGGAGTCTGGCAACGGCAATCCTAGCCTGGAAACGCTGTGGTCGCTTTGTGTGGCGCTGGATATTCCGTTTGCCCGGTTACTGGAGCCGCAACAGCCCGTCACGCAGGTGATCCGCCGCGGTGAGGGCACAAAAGTCGTTGCCGGGCAGGCGAACTACGAGGCGATTTTGCTCGCGGCGTGCCCGCCGGGGGCGCGTCGGGATATCTATCTGCTGCTGACTCAGCCGGGGGCTGACCGTATTTCCCAGCCGCATCCGCCTGGGTCGGTCGAGCATATTATCGTGACGCAGGGGCGGGCGATGGTCGGCCTGATCGACGCGGCGGAAGAACTCGGCCCGGGAGATTACATTTGCTATCCCGCTGACCAGCCGCATATCTTTAAGGCGCTGGAGCCGGATACGCACGCGCTGCTGGTGGCGGAACAAAACTAAAACCAGCCCCTCGCCCTTTCAGGAAAAGGGCGAGGGGTGGACATTACGCTAAATAAAACACCTCTTTAAGCTCCGTACTCACCGGGCTGTTGTCCGGATTAGACGGCATAACATCACCCATATGCTTCCACCAGCGCTGGCAGACGTCAGTGTTCGCCACCGCGTTCCAGCGCTCTTCCGATTCAATCTCCACCGTCGCAAACAGCAGGTTGCGAGCTTTGTCGAGGTAAATGGCGTAGTGGTGCGCGCCGTGGGCTTTCAGTACCGCTTCCAGTTCAGGCCAGATTGGGTTGTGGCGGCGCGCATACTCCTCGTGCGCGTCCGGGTTTACCTGCATCACAAACGCCTTGCGGATCATAATGCCTCCAGGTACAGCTCGCGGACTTCATCGCGGCTGGCGGTGCGCGGGTTGCATGGCGCACACGGATCGGCGAGCGCTTTATCCAGCCAGCCTTCGATATCGGCTTTGGTGACGCCAAGCTGGCTGAAGCCGGACGGAATGCCGACGCGGGCGCTCAGGTCACGAATCGCCTGAATTGCGGACATGCTGGCGGCTTCGTCGCTCATTCCGCGCGTGTCAACGCCCATCGCCTGCGCCACGCGGGCAAAACGCGCGACCGCGTTCGGGCGGTTAAAGTTTTCGATGATCGGCAGCAGGATGGCGTTGCACACGCCGTGCGGCAGGTTGTGCGTTGCGCCCGGCTGGTGCGCCAGGGCGTGTACCAGACCCAGACCGGCGCTGTTAAATGCCATGCCCGCCAGATACTGCCCAAAGGCCATCTGCTCGCGCGCTTCCAGGTTATGACCGTCGTCGACCGCTTTTGGCAGCCAGAGGTTGATCAGGCGAATCGCCTCCAGCGCGTTGGCATCGGTCAGCGGGTGCGCGCCGACGGACACGTAGGCTTCAATGGCGTGGGTCAAGGCATCCATGCCGGTTGCGGCGGTCACGGAGGCCGGAATATCGAGCATCACGCTGGCATCGTCCACGGCGATATCCGGGATGATGTTCGGGTCGATAATCACCTCTTTCACCTGACGCGCGGAATCGATGATCACCGCGTTGCTGGTCATTTCCGCCGCCGTGCCTGCGGTGGTGTTGATTGCCACAAGCGGCACGCCAGGGTTTTTCACCTTGCCGACGCCAGAGTAATCGGTGGACGGGCCGGGGTTGGCGGTGAGAATTTTAATCGCTTTGGCGGTATCAATTGGGCTGCCGCCGCCAAAGGCGATGATGTAATCACACTCCGCGTCCTGATAAGCGGCAAAACCTTTCTGCACCAGCGCTTCCGTCGGGTTCGGGAATACGTCATCGAACAGGTGATACGACATCTGATGGGCATCAAGCGCGGTAAACAGGCTGTCGAGCAAGCCGAGTTTCACCAGCTGGCCGTCGGTGACAATCAGCGCTTTGCCCCACTGCTTGTTTGCTACCAGATTGACCATATCGCCGATCGCGCCCGCGCCGTGCAGGCTGATTTTTGGAAGTGCCAACATAAAACTCATGATAATTCTCCTTAATATGATTTTGAGGTAATCCGTTTCCCCTCACCCTAACCCTCTCCCCGGAGGGGAGAGGGGACTGCCCGGTGCGGTTTTCACCCTCTCCCCTCCGGGGAGAGGGCAGGGGTGAGGGGCAATTTAATTCCGTCTTCGCTGCATCACCCGGCGGGTAATAATTGGCAGTGAAATCACCACGATCAGCATCGCGCCAATAATCACCGACATCACAATGCCGGGCACGTTGAGCAGGCTCAGGCCAAAGGTCACCAGCCCCATCAGGAAGGCGGCGATAATCACGCCCACCATGCTGCCGGACCCGCCGAGAATATTGACGCCGCCGAGCACCGCCATCGTCACCACCGCCAGCTCCCAGCCCATCGCGATGGTCGGGCGGGTACTGCCCAGCCGCGAGGTGAGCAGCACCGACGCCAGGCCAGACATCAGCCCCACCAGCGCGAAGAGGAGCAGGTTGTGGCGCTTCACGTTGATGCCGGAGTACCACGCGCCGGTCGGGTTATTGCCGATGGCGTAGGTGCGGCGGCCAAAGTTGGTGCGGTGCAGCACAAAGGCAAACAGAGCGGCCAGCACGATAAACAGCGCGAACTCGAACGACAGCGCGCCCCAGACGTAGCCCTGGCCGAACCAGGCGAAGCTCTCCGGGTAGCTGTTCAGCGCCTGGTCTCCGAGCAGGATGTAGGTGATCCCGCGGTACAGGCTCATGGTGCCGATGGTGATGACGATGGACGACAGGTTAAAGCACGTCACCAGAATGCCGTTGAGCAGCCCGCACAGTAGCCCGACGCCTAATCCCACGCAGACCAGCAGCGGCGTATCGACGCCCGCCGCCGCGCAAAAGCCCATCACCGTGGAGCTGAGCGCGATGGTGGAGGCTACCGACAGGTCAATTTCCCGGGCGATGATCAGCATCGCCATCGGCAACACGATGATCGCCTTTTCGGTAAAGTTGAACGTCGCGTCGGAGAGGTTCCAGACGTTGAGAAAGTAGGGCGAGGCGAGTGCGTTCACCACGAACACCGCCAGCGTCACCGCCAGCAGGAAACCTTCCCAGCACAGCAGGCGCTGGAAGAGGCCCGGCGCAGGGGTGGGTTTGATCGCTTCAGATGTCATCATTTTGCTCATGATTTCACCGCCAGTTTCTGACGTGCCAGCGCCGCGTCGCGCAGGATCAGCCTGCCTTTGCGCTTGCTGCCGCGCTCGTTCAGCAGCACCGCGATGACAATGACCGTGCCGGAAATCGCCATCTGCCAGAACGGGGAGACGCCGATCACTGGCAGGGCGTTGTTGATGACGCCAAGGAACAGCGCCCCGAACAGACAGCCGAGCACGCGCCCGGTGCCGCCCATGGTGCTGATCCCACCAATCACACAGGCTGCCACCACCTGCAATTCAAAACCGTTAGCGACGTCAACATATGCAACGGCAAAGCGCGATATCCACAGATAGCCGCAGAACCCGGCCAGTAGCCCCGAGAGGCAGAAGCTGATGAACTGCATTTTCCCGGCGTTGATCCCGGTGTAGTAGGCTGCCGTGGCGTTACCGCCAGCGGTGTAGAGCGCGCGTCCGGTGCGGCTGTAGCGCAGGAAGTAGCCCACCAGCAGCAGCGCGGCGATGGCGCACCAGCTCAGCACCGGCAAGCCCAGCACTGACGCACGCGGCAGGCCGAGGAAGTCTGCACCCATCTGGTTGGAGTTCACCCAGCCGCCGCCGGAGAGCAAAAAGATCATTCCGCGGTAGATGCTCATGGTGCCGAGCGTCACCACAATCGCCGGAATGCCCAGCTTCCACACCAGCAGGCCGTTAATCGCGCCCATCAGCAGCCCAAGCGCGCTGGCGAGGATCAGCAGCGCCCAGACGGGCACGTCCGGGTAATGGAAGTTAATCAGGGCGACAATCATCCCGGTCAGGGCCAGATTAGCCGCCATCGACAGGTCGATGCCTTTAGTGAGCAGCACCATCATCTGCCCGAGCGCGAGGACGATCAGAATGGCGGTGTCGTTAAACATCTCCACCAGGTTGCCCGGCGCGATAAATGATGGCACGCGGCTGCCAATGGCGACGACCATCAGGACAATCACCGCGCCAAGCAGCGCCTCGCGGTGTTTTAAGAGTGAGCTAAGCATTTATGCCGCCTCCTGTTTTGCACCGCTGGCGGCGCTGACGATGGTTTCCGCCGTCGCGTCTCCCGCCTGGTATTCGGCCACCATCAGCCCCTCGTGCATGACGATAATGCGATCCGCCATGCCCATCACTTCCGGCAGTTCGGACGAGACCATAATCACCGCCAGCCCCTGGCTGACCAGCTCGGACATAAACTGATGCACGGCTGCCTTTGAGCCGATATCGATGCCTTTTGTCGGTTCATCGAGGATGATCACGTCAGGGTGCGTCGCCAGCCATTTGCCGATCACGACCTTTTGCTGGTTGCCGCCAGAGAGGGTCTCCACCGCCTGCTTCCAGCTGAAGGCTTTCACTTGCAGGCGTTTGGCGTATTCGTCTGCCAGCTTCCATTCGCGGTCGTCGTGCAGTACGCCGTTCGGATTGAGCCTGCTGAGCTGAGGCAGGCTGATGTTCTGGGCAATCGGCAGGGCGATAATCGCCCCCTGTTTCTGCCTTTCTTCCGGCACGCAGACGATTCCGGCCTTGATCGCATCCGCAGGCTGGCGGAAGCGCCGGGGCTGGCTGTTAAGGATGATTTCACCCGACGACGGCTGCGTGACGCCGGAAAGCGCCTGCATCAATTCGGTACGCCCGGCACCCACCAGCCCGTAAAAGCCGAGGATCTCCCCTTTACGCAGGGAGAACGAGATATGCGCAAACTCAGTCGGATGGCAGAGGTTTTTCACCTCCAGCACCGTCTCGCCCTTTTCGCAGTCGATTTTCGGGAAGGTTTGGGTGATGGCGCGCCCGACCATCATCGACACCATCCGCTCCTCGGTGATCTCATTGATTGCCCCTGCACCAACGAACACGCCGTCGCGCAAAATGGTGTAGTGATCGGCCAGCTCAAAAATCTCGTCGAACTTGTGGGAGATAAACAGGATGGCTTTGCCCTCCTGCTTTAAGCGCTCCACAATCTGGTAAAACTCGAGGATTTCATGCTGCGACAGCGCCACCGTGGGTTCGTCGAGGATCACCACCTGCGCCTCAAACGACAGCGCGCGGGCGATGGCGACCATATGACGCTGGGCGATGCTCAGGGTTTTCAGCGTTGCGCGCGGGTCAATTTGCACCTCAAGGCGGGTAAGGATCGCCTGCGCCCGGCGGTGCATTTCCGGCCAGTCGAGCTTTTTCAGGAAGCCTTTGTGAAGGTACTGACCAACAAAGATATTTTCTGTGACCGAGAGTTCATCGAACAGGACGGTCTCCTGGTGAATGGCGGTAATGCCCATTTTATGTGCCGACTCCGGCGTCGGAAGGTGAACGGGGATCGCCTTGTAGAGGATTTCGCCCTCGTCGGGCTGGTATATGCCGGTCATCACTTTAACCAGCGTTGATTTGCCCGCGCCGTTTTCACCGATAAGCGCCGTCACTTTGCCGGGCCATAGCGCAAGCTGCACGTTCTCAAGGGCACGCACGCCGGGGAACACCTTGGTGATGCCAGAAAGCTGTAGCAATGGGGTCATGATAGTTCTCCGTGGATTACCCCTCACCCTAACCCTCTCCCCGGAGGGGAGAGGGAACCGATCGAGCCCCTCGCCCCTTTGGGGAGAGGGGTTGGGGTGAGGGGGGAAAGGATCAAAAGATTTTCGAGAACTTATCAATATTGCTGGCATCGTAGACGAACGGCTCCGCCATCGCGCCATTGCCGTCGGCATCCAGCTTCACTTTGCCCAGTTTGCCCATGCTGGCTTCGTCTTTGGTGGCCGTGCCTTTCACCAGATCGTCCGCTAAGTAAGTCGCGGCATAGCCCAGGTCAATCGGGTTCCAGATGGCAAAGCTTTTGCTCGCGCCGGATTTCACCGCGCCCGCCATTTCGGACGGCAGGCCTAACCCGGTAACGTACACTTTGCCAATTTTGCCCTGGTCCTTCACCGCCTGAGCCGCGGCGACAATACCTACGGACGAAGGCGAGACGATTACTTTCAGGTCCGGGTAGGTTTTCAGCAGGCCGACCGCTTCGCGGTAGCTCTTGTCAGAGAGATCGTCCCCGTAGGCCACGGTCACCAGATTGACGGACGGGTACTTTGGCAGCACCTTTTTCATCTCCGCAATCCAGGTATTCTGGTTGGTGGAGGTTGGCGTGGCGCTCAGCACCGCCACATCGCCTTTCTCCACGTTGAGTGCTTTCAGGGCATCGGCGGCGAGCTTCACGTTGGTTTCGCCTATCAGCGCGTTATTCGACGGGTTCAGGTGGATTTGACGTCCGGCTTTCGCCACCCCGGAATCCCACGACACAACCTTGATGCCGCGCTGCATCGCTTTTTTCAGCACCGGCACAACGGCATCCGGATCGTTCGCGGAAATGGCGATCGCATCCACGCCCTGGGCGATCAACCCGTTCAGCACCTCGATCTGTGCTTCCGCCGTGGTGGTGGTCGGGCCGGTATAAATCACTTTTACATCGCCTAACTCTTTGGCCGCCTCCTGCGCGCCGACGTTCGCTGCCTCGAAGAATCCATTCCCTAAGGACTTCGCCACCAGGGCGATTTTCACTTCTGCTAAAGCGGAACCGGACAACGCCAGAGCGGCAACGGTGAGGATCAAGCTTGCTTTTATTTTCATTGCTTTTACTCCACTGACTTGAGTTAGTTGTAGGGATTGCAGGTGGTTTTCGCCCCGTCTCAATGAGCGGGGCGCGATGTTGTTATTGGTACAGATCTAAGGCGGACTGCATCGGGGTAACGCCAAAGCGTTTGCCCAGGGCGATCAGCTCCTCCCGGGTGATGGTCTGCTTCATGCCGCCCATGGAGTAGACCTTCACCAGCACCTCCGCGGATTTCTCGGCGGTGTCGATCAGGCCGAAGGTTTCATCCAGCGTCGGGCCGCTGCCGAAGACGCCGTGGAACGGCCACAGCACCAGAGAGTGCTTTTGCATGTCCGTTGCGGTCGCCTGACCGATTTCGTCAGTACCCGGCACCATCCACGGCAGAATGCCGACGCCGTCCGGGAAGACCACCAGACACTCGGTGCTGCCTTCCCACAGTTTGCGGGTGAAGACATCGGAATTGTTTTCCAGCACGTAGGTCAGGGCGATCAGGTTGGTGGCGTGGCAGTGCATGATCACGCGATCCTTGCCGTTGGTCGCCTTAATGCGTTCGCAGTGGGAGAGGAAGTGCGCTGGCAGTTCAGAGGTGGGCACTGCGTCATCCGTCAGCCCCCACAGAATGTGGTAGCCCGCGCCGTCGCTGTCCACTTTTACCACGCCGAGGTTGGCCTGCGGATCGAGCTGGACGTTGCGGAAGAACTTGCCGGAACCGGTGACGATAAACGGCGTGTTGGCGAGCAGCGGCATCGGCTGGCTCAGGGCGATATAGCGCGGCTTCTGGTGGAAATCGGCGGCAAATGGCTCGATATCGGCATCGTCCAGGCGCAGCGTAAGGTTGCCGCCGTTGCGCTCGTCCCAGCCCTTCAGCCAGGCGTCAGAGGTGGCTTTGATCATGCCCTGGACGAACCAGGAGGAGGTGATGGTCTGCATACTGTGTTTCCTTTGAAAATGCCGGGTGGCGCTACGCTTACCCGGCCTACTTTTACCTGTAGGCCCGGCAAGCAACGCGCCGCCGGGCGATGTTTTTTACTGACGAGCGGCAAGAACGTCTTTCTCATATGCCCGCACGTTGTCCAGCCACTGGCTGCCCGCCGGGGCGTCGTGACGCTGGCAGTACATCTCCCACACCGCCTGCCACGGCAGGGATTTCTGCTCTTCCAGCAGCGCCAGGCGCGCGGTGTAGTCGCCGTTTTCTTCCAGCTGTTTCAGCGCGGCGACAGGCTCCAGCAGGGCGCGCAGCAGGGCTTTCTTCATGTTGCGGGTGCCAATAACCCACGCCGCGATGCGGTTGATGGAGGCGTCGAAGAAGTCGAGGCCAATGTGTACGCGGTCAAACAGATCGTGGCGGATGATTTCGCTGGCAATAGCCTGGGTTTCGTCATCCAGCAGGACCACGTGGTCGCTGTCCCAGCGCACCGGACGGCTGACGTGCAGCAGCAGGCGCGGCACGAAGAGCATGGCGGCGGAGATTTTGTCGGAGATCACCTCGGTCGGGTGGAAGTGACCGGCATCCAGGCACAGCGCGGTCTGGCGGCTGGTGGCGTAGCCCATGTAAAACTCGTTTGAGCCGACGGTGTAGCTCTCTGCGCCAATGCCGAACAGCTTGCTCTCAACGGCGTCGATGTGGTGCGCCGGATCCAGTTTCTCGCTGATGGCTTCATCCAGCGCGGCCAGCAGACGCTGACGCGGCGCCAGTCGGTCTACGGTGATGTCCTTCATACCGTCCGGGATCCAGATGTTCATTACCGACGGCGTGCCGAGCTGCTCGCCGAAGTATGCGGAGACGCGGCGGCTGGCTTTGACATGGTCGATCCAGAACTGACGGATGTCGTCGTTGGCGTGCGCAAGGGTAAACCCGTCCGCGCTCAGCGGATGTGAAAAACAGGACGGGTTAAAATCCAGCCCCAGTTTGTTGGCTTTCGCCCACTCCACCCAGTTCTTAAAGTGTTCCGGTTTGATTTCGTTACGCGCGACCGGCTCGTCGGACTCCAGATAAATGGCGTGCAGATTCAGGCGTTTTGGCCCGGGGATCAGGCTCAGCGCAAGCTCCAGATCCGCACGCAGTTCGGTGGCGTTGCGCGCTTTGCCCGGGTAGTTACCCGTGGCCTGAATGCCACCCGTCAGGGAACCGCCTGGGTTCTCGAAACCGGCGACGTCATCGCCCTGCCAGCAGTGCATAGAGACGGGCAGACGGTCGAGCTGGCGCAGCGCCTCTTCGACATCCACGCCAACGGCGGCGAAACGCTGTTTAGCCAGGTCCCAGGCTTGTTCAAGTTGAGTGGTCATGCGCAAAGCTCCTTAGTCAGTCGTTTTTGCTGAAACTGCGCCCGATAGCGGGCAATTTCATGGCAGGGATGGGGGGTGTAAGTGGTCAGGCTGTTATTCGCCGTCACCACCGAACGGAAATCGTCGACGCTGGAAAGTTCGTCCAGGGTCATCAACTGAATGCCGATATTGCCGAGCGTGGAGGCTTCAATCGGACCTGCCACCACGGTAATGCCGCAGGCATCGGCGCAGAGCTGGTTCAGCAGCTGGTTCTGGCAGCCGCCGCCCACGATATGCAGCTGGCTGAACGGTTTACCGCGAAGGCTCGCCAGTTCACTCAGGATGTCGGCATAGAGCAGGGCGAGACTGTCAAAAATGCAGCGCGCCAGCTCGGCGGGGCGGGATGGTACCGGCTGTCCCGCTTCAAAACAGGCGGCCTGGATCTCGGCGCTCATGTGCACCGGGTTGATAAAGCGGTCGTCGTTCGGGTTAATCAGGAAGGTGCAGGCCTTCAGCTTTTCAGTTTCCGCGATAAGCGCGGGCAGGTCGGTAATGTTCTGCTCTTTCAGCACCCGCTGGAGCAGCCACAGGCCCATGATGTTCTTCAGCACGCGGTAGCGGCCTTCGGCGCCACCTTCGTTGGTGATGTTCGCGGCCAGCGCGGCATCGCTGGTGTAAGGGGTTTTGCTCTCAAAGCCCATCAGCGACCAGGTGCCGGAGGAGAGGTAGGCCGCGTCTTTGCTGGTGAGCGGCGAAGCAATGACCGCGCTCGCGGTATCATGGCTGGCGACGGCGACAACAGGGATTTCATTCCCCTGCGGGCAAAGCCAGTGACCAATCACATTGCCCGGATGGGTTGGCGTGCCAAACCAGGACGGCGAGGCGCCCGTCCAGGCCAGCAGGTGTTCATCCCAGTTATCGGTGTTGATATTGACCAGCTGCGTGGTGGTGGCGTTGGTGTATTCCCAGTTCATGTTGCCGGTCAGACGGTAGCTTAAGTAGTCCGGGATCAGCAGCGCATGCGCCACCTTTTCGACCAGCTCTGGCTGTTGCTCCACCAGCGCGCGCAGCTGGTACAGCGTGTTAAACGGCAGAAACTGGATGCCGCTGCGACCATAGATGTTCTCCTTGCCAAGCTGCGCGATGGCGTGCGCCATCAGCCCATCGGTACGGCTGTCGCGGTAGGAGACGGGCAGGCCGACGCGTTCGCCGTGACTGTCCAGCAGCACGTAATCCACGCCCCAGGTATCAATGCCGATACTGTCGATGCGAATACCGTCGTTGCAGACGTTGTGAAGTCCGGTACGGATCTCCGCTTCCAGCGCATCGATGTCCCAGGTAACAAAACCGTCCTGTTTTTGCAGACAATTGGCGAAACGGTGCATTTCGCGAAGCGTTAGGGTGTGCAGGTCACAGTCCCAGGTGGCGAGCATTACACGGCCGCTGGATGCGCCTAAATCGACAGCCACACAATGGCGAAAAGTCATGGTCGGGTCCTTTCTTAAGTCATTAGCGAGGAGTGTAAGAAAGGGAAGAAATAGCCACCTTCTCGCCACTGACAGCCCAAATCTCGCGCTGGCAAGAAAGCAAAGATGAACGTGAGGGAGTTCACAGTTTCCAGTAATGGCGGGGTTTGCAGGCAGTGTGACGTTGACCGCATTTCCCGATCTTTCCGCTCGTTTCTTGAAAAACCGGCAGCTTTTGCACGGTTTGCTGTCAAAAATTTAAGGTGAGGAAGGAAGGCCTTAATTACTATTTTGAGAACTTTTCTCATTGGTGGGGGCCGTTATGACCGTACTGCACAGCGTCGATTTTTTTCCTTCGGGGGCATCTCCCGTCGCGATTGAGCCACGGCTTCCTCAGGCTGCGTTCCCGGAACATCATCATGATTTTCATGAAATTGTGATTGTTGAACACGGAACGGGCATCCACGTGTTTAACGGTCAGCCGTATACCATCAGCGGCGGTACGGTGTGCTTCGTGCGCGACCACGACAGGCACCTGTATGAACATACCGACAACCTGTGCCTGACCAATGTGCTCTATCGTTCCCCGGATGCGTTCCAGTTTCTCTCCGGGCTGAATCAGCTCTTGCCGCAGGAGAAGGACGGCCACTACCCGTCGCACTGGCGGGTGAATCAGTCCACGTTGCAGCAGGTGCGGCAGCTGGTGAGCCAGATGGAGCAGAGCGAGGACGGGCAAGAGACGCACGCCATCGCCACCCGCGAACTGCTGTTTATGCAACTGCTGGTCCTGCTGCGCCGGAGCAGCCTGGTGGAGGGGCTGGAAAATAACGACGCGCGACTGAACCAGCTGATGGCCTGGCTGGAAGATCACTTCGCCGAAGATGTCTGCTGGGAAACGCTGGCGGATGACTTTTCGCTCTCGCTACGCACGCTGCATCGTCAGCTCAAGCAGCATACCGGGCTGACGCCGCAGCGTTACCTCAATCGTCTGCGCCTGATCAAAGCGCGTCATCTTTTACGTCATACCGACGAAAGCGTCACCGATATCGCTTATCGCTGTGGATTCGGCGACAGTAACCACTTTTCGACGCTTTTTCGCCGGGAATTTAGCTGGTCGCCGCGCGATATTCGTCAGGGGAAAGACGCGTTGCTTCAGTAACGCGAGGGCAGTCACCGTTTTCAGGCCGCAAAAAAGCTAATAATGTCCGGTTATCCGCCGTAGAGGTTGTGGTGTGGCTGCTCAGTTAATTCTTCGCAAAGATGATTTTTTTGCCTCCGCGAGTCAGGCCGTCGCGGTGGCGGACCGCTATCCGCAAAATGTCTTTGCCGAGCACACTCATGAATTCTGCGAGCTGGTGCTGGTGTGGCGCGGCAACGGCTTACACATCCTCAACGACCGGCCCTACCGCATCACGCGCGGAGATCTGTTTTACATTCGCGCTGAAGACAAGCACTCCTACGCCTCGGTTAACGATCTGGTATTACAGAACGTCATCTACTGCCCTGACAGGCTCAAACTGAATGTCGACTGGGCGGGCAGCATCCCGGGCTTTCTGGATACCAGAGGCGAACCGCACTGGCGCTTAAGCAGCAACGGTATGGCTCAGGTGCGCCAGACCATTTCCCAGCTGGAGCAGGAGAGCCAGAAGAGCGATCCGCTGGCTAACCAGATGTCGGAGCTGCTTTTCGCCCAGCTGGTGATGACCCTGAAGCGCCATCGTTACGCCACGGATAATCCCTCCGCCACCACGCAGGAAGCGCTGCTGGATAAGCTGATCACCCGGCTTGCGGGCAGCCTGAACAAGAGTTTCGTGCTGGAAAAATTCTGCGAGCAGGAGCAGTGCAGCGAGCGCGCGTTGCGCCAGCAGTTCCGCACCCAGACGGGGATGACGGTAAACCACTATCTGCGCCAGCTGCGCATCTGCCACGCCCAGTACCTGTTACAGCATACGGAGCTGATGGTCAGTGAAGTGGCGATGCGCTGCGGCTTTGAGGACAGTAACTACTTTTCGGTGGTGTTTAACCGTGAGGTGGGGATGACGCCGGTACAGTGGCGCCATCGCAGTCGTAAGGCCGCCTGATCAGTTCGCCATGCCGAGGCCAACAATGTTAGCGGCGATAATAATCACCACGCAACCCAGGCTCAGGACGCCAACCGGACGACGCCCGGCGTTGTTCCACTCCTTCAGCACCAGCCCAACCAGCCCACCGCACAGCACGTAGAAGCTCATGTGCAGCATCCAGCTCATGTAGTCATACTGCGGCGGAATGCTGGCGTGGCCCCAGGCGTAGAAGAAGAATTGCAGATACCACATCAGGCCGCCGAGGGCGGAGAGCAGGACGTTGGTGACGATCAGCGGTTTTGCCAGCGAGAAATCGGCTTTTACCGACAGATTCTTCACTTTTGCCAGACGAATGAAGCAGAAGCCGAGGTTGACCAGCGCGCCGCCGCCCATGATGACCACGTAGCTTGGCAGGGCAACATACAGCGGATCGACGCCCAGCGCCGCAGCGGCGTCGTGCATCGGTTTGGCGGCGTTCATGGCGAACGACATGCCCGCCGAGAAGACTCCACACATCACCGCCAGCAGCAAGCCTTTCTTCAGATTAAACTCTTCGGCTTTGATGCCCATCTTGCGTTCTTTTAGCTGGCCTGCGCGGGTGACGATCCCCACGCCGATTACCGCCACCAGCACGCCCAGCAGCGTCATTCGCCCGCCCTGGGTGTTGATCAGCACGTCGAAATGGCCGTTGAGGATGGGCGTCATCAGGGTGCCGACGATCAGCGTAATGCCAATCGCGATGCCTATCCCCATCGACATGCCGAGGTAGCGCATGGTAAGGCCATAGTTGATATTACCGATGCCCCACATCGCGCCGAACAGGAATACCGGCAGCAGGGTGGAAGCGTTGAAGGAGGAGAAGTAGCCCCAGAAATCGGGCAGCAGCATGGCGCTGATTGTCCACGGCAAAATCAGCCAGGACACGGTACCGCCAACGGACCACATGGTTTCCCATGACCAGCCTTTCACCTTTTTAAACGGGGCATAGAAACAGGCTGCACTGGCCGCGCCTATCAAATGCCAGAAGATACCCATCGTAATCGCATGATTCATTTTTACATCCTCATCGTTTTTATAGCCGGAGGCTTCCCGCCGACTTGATGAGTGTAAAAATTGGGCGGTTTGGTAACCTTCAGAAGGTTGCCGCACTTTTGTTCAGGTTGGCAATCAGCACGTTAAGCACGTGAGCAGACTCACAATTTTGTCATTTATCAAAATGCGAATAACCTTATAAAAACTACGGCATTGATAATCATTTTCAATATCATTTAATTAACTATAATGAACCAACTGCTTACGCGGCATTAACAGCTGTGCCGCCCGACAATAATGGAGAGGATTATGAGTTATACACTGCCATCCCTGCCGTATGCCTACGACGCACTGGAACCGCATTTCGACAAGCAGACGATGGAAATCCATCACACGAAACACCACCAGACCTATGTGAACAACGCGAATGCTGCGCTGGAAAGCCTGCCAGAGTTCGCTAATCTGCCTGTTGAAGAGCTGATCACCAAACTGGACCAGCTGCCAGCAGACAAGAAAACCGTGCTGCGCAACAACGCGGGCGGTCACGCTAACCACAGCCTTTTCTGGAAAGGCCTGAAAACCGGCACCACCCTTCAGGGCGACCTGAAAGCGGCTATCGAGCGTGACTTTGGTTCCGTTGACAACTTCAAAGCGGAATTCGAAAAAGCCGCTGCAACCCGCTTCGGCTCTGGCTGGGCGTGGCTGGTGCTGAAAGGTGACAAACTGGCGGTCGTTTCTACTGCGAACCAGGACTCCCCGCTGATGGGTGAAGCGATCTCTGGCGCATCCGGCTTCCCAATTCTGGGTCTGGACGTGTGGGAACACGCTTACTACCTGAAGTTCCAGAACCGTCGCCCTGACTACATCAAAGCCTTCTGGGATGTGGTGAACTGGGACGAAGCCGCAGCGCGTTTCGCCGCTAAAAAATAAGGTTGCATTGACGCCTGTGAGAAGCGAGTCTGATGACTCGCTTTTTTTGTATCTGAAGGAGTAGAGATGCATTACCCGGTGAATGTGTTTACAGGCAAGGTAAGGGAATACGACGGCAGCCGCCCGAGCGCCATCGCCAAAGTGCAGGTCGACGGTGAGCTGACGTTGACCGATCTCGGGCTGGCGGGTGACCAGCAGGCTGAAAAGAAAATCCACGGCGGGCCCGATCGCGCGCTGTGCCACTATCCGCGCGAGCACTATCAGCACTGGAAAGCCGAATTCCCTGAACAGGCGGAACGCTTTGTTGCGCCCGCATTTGGCGAAAATCTCTCAACGGAAGGGCTGACGGAAAAGAACGTCTTTATTGGCGATATTTTCCGCTGGGGCGATGCCCTGATTCAGGTCACCCAGCCACGCTCGCCGTGCTTCAAGCTTAACTACCATTTCGGTATTCAGGATATGTCGGCTCAGCTGCAAAACGCGGGCAAAACTGGCTGGCTGTATCGCGTTGTGCAGGCGGGACAGGTTTCGGCGGATGCGCCGCTTGAGCTGGCTTCGCGCTTGAGTGAGGTATCCGTGTATGACGCCTGCGCGATTGCCTGGCATATGCCGTTTGATGATGAACAGTTTCACCGCCTGCTGTCTGCGGCGGGGTTATCCACCAGCTGGACCAGAACGATGCAGAAGCGGCGGATAAGCGGGAAGATCGAGAGCAGTTCGCGGAGATTGTGGGGGAGATAACTGCCCCTCACCCCGGCCCTCTCCCCAAAGGGGCGAGGGTGTTTTACGTTCCCTCTCCCCTTTGGGGAGAGGGTTAGGGTGAGGGGTTTACGAACGCTTATACAGCGGTAGCCACAGGGTTAACCGCAACCCGCCCAGCGGGCTGTCATCGGCTTTCACCCAGCCACGGTGCTGCTGCATGGCGGTTTCAACAATCGCCAGACCCAGCCCCGTACCGCCAGACTCACGATCGCGCGCCTCGTCGGTACGGTAGAACGGACGGAAAATCTGCTCGCGATCTTCCGGGCTGACGCCTGGACCGTCGTCATCGACAATGATGGTAATCCCGTCTTTATCCACCGAGAACGCCACTTCAATCTTCGTGTGCGAGTAGCGCAGCGCGTTACGCACAATATTCTCCAGCGCGCTTTCCAGCGTGTTGGGGTTGCCGTAGAGCGGCCACGGGCCAGGCGGGAAGTTGACGGTGAGCGATTTGCCCATCTGCTCCGCTTCGAACGCCGCGTTGTCCAGCACCTCATGCCAGAGGTGATTGGCTTTCACCGTTTCGCTCACCAGCGCATTCTTCTGCTGATTGCGCGACATCACCAGCAGGTCGTTGATCATGCTGTCCAGCCGATGGGCTTCCGTCTCAATACGCTCCAGCTCTTTGCTCTCACCGCTGCGGCGGCGCAGCAGGGCGGTGCCCAGCTGTAGGCGCGTGAGCGGGGTGCGCAACTCGTGGGAGATGTCCGACAGCAGGCGTTGCTGCGCGGTCATCATGCGATCCAGCGCGCTTACCATCTGGTTAAAACTGGTTCCGGCGGCCAGGAATTCCTGCGGCCCGGATTCCAGCTCCGGATGCTGCCTTAGGTTGCCTTGCGCCACTTCGTCCGCCGCATTTTTCAGCTTACGCGCCGGTTTCGCCAGGCTCCATGCCAGCCATAACAGCAGCGGGGAACTGACCAGCATCGTGACGATCAGCAGCAGAAGCGGACGGTCAAACAGCAGGTTGATGAAGTCGGACTGGGAACTGCTCGCAGGGCGAATCAGATAGAGCTGGTAATTGTCTTCCCCATCTCGCACCGAGAAAGGACCGACCATCTCTACCCGACCATATTTCTTTTTCTGTGGGTGATCGGCGTTATCCGCCTGGCCAATAAAGTTGCGGATAATCTGCATTTCATTGCGATCGGCCCCAATCACGCGGCCTTCGCTGGTCACCAGCAAAAGACGTTGTCCGGGAGGCGCCCACTTGTCGATAGCGCGAAACAGCCTGCGCCACCACATTAAATCGTTCGGCGGATCGTTTGCCAGCTCCGCTTCCACGTGCTGCTCGATCATCACGCCCTGACGTTGCTCGCTGTCGAGCAGCTCCGTCATCTGGCGTGAGTCGAGTTTTGGCAACATCAAAACGAGCATTAAAACCAGTGCCAGCGTCAGCCAGAAGATGGCGAAGATGCGGGCGGTTAAGCTGCCTATCATGAAGCGGAAACCATCAGATAACCGCGACCACGCAGGGTTTTAAACCAGGGATGACCGTCTTTACGCTCCGGCAGCTTACGGCGCAGGTTAGAGATGTGCATATCGATAGCGCGGTCAAACGGGGTAAGGCGTTTGCCCAGCACTTCCTGGCTTAAATGTTCACGCGACACGACCTGGCCGAGATGCTGCGCCAGCAGATACAGCAGGGTGAACTCGGTGCCGGTCAGTTCCAGCGTTTCACCGTCGAAGCTCGCTTCCTGGCGGCCCGGGTTCAGGCTCAGGGAGTCCACTTCCAGCGTCGGAGAGCTGTTGTCGGTATTCTGCTGCTGCTCACTCCAGTGGGAGCGACGCAGGATCGCGCGAATACGGGCCACCAGTTCACGATCGTTGAACGGCTTAGGTAAATAGTCATCCGCGCCCAGCTCAAGGCCGAGAACGCGGTCAAGCTCGCTACCGCGTGCGGTCAGCATAATAACGGGGGTCTGGTGTGTCTGGCGAAGCTCTTTCAGCGTATCAATACCGTTTTTCTTCGGCATCATTACGTCGAGCAAAAGTAAATCGATGCTGTCGTCAAGGAGAGTCAGCGCCTGTTCCCCATCATGGGCAACCAGGACGTTGAAACCTTCCATGTCGAGCAACTCCTTTAAAAGGGATGTGAGCTCTCGGTCATCATCAACTAACAGGATTTTATTCATTGTTTAAATACCTCCGAGGCAGAAATTACGACATCAAGGCTATCTAATCCATGACTTTACGTTGTTTTACACCCCCTGACGCATGTTTGCAGCCTGAATCGTAGACTGTCTCTCGTTGAATCGCGACACGAAAGATTTTGGGAGCAAGTGATGCGCAAAGTTACCGCTGCCGTCATGGCCTCAACGCTGGCCTTCAGTGCGTTTAGCCAGGCTGCTGTAGCTATCATCAGCGATAACGGTTCCTCAGCAGAGGGCGCAACGCAGCACAGCAGCCAGAACCATATGTTTGACGGCATAAGTTTAACCGAACATCAGCGTCAACAGATGCGAGATCTGATGCAGAGGGCACGACACGACCAGCCCCCTGTTAATGTTAGCGAAATGGAGACAATGCATCGCCTTGTCACCGCAGAAAATTTTGACGAAAGCGCTGTACGCGCTCAGGCCGAAAAAATGGCGCAGGAACAGGTTGCCCGCCAGGTAGAGATGGCGAAGGTCCGCAACCAGATGTTCCACCTGCTAACGCCCGAGCAGCAAGCGGTTTTGAATACCAAACATCAGCAACGTATGAACCAGTTGCGTGAGGTTGCACGGATGCAGCGAAGCTCAGATATGACGCTTTTCAGTAGCAATAGCAGTACCCGTAGTAACCAGTAAACCCTGTTTTCCTTGCCATAGACACCATCCCTGTCTTCCCCCACATGATGTGGGGGTTTTTTTTGCCTATCGTTCAGGTTTGTTAACGCTTTATTCATCCTTTCACTCCACCACCATCCGTTATACTAGCGCCATGGCATGACAGGAGTGTTTATGAATCAATCCTATGGACGGCTGGTAAGCCGGGCCGCAATAGCCGCGACGGTAATGGCGTCGTGTTTGCTGATCATTAAAATTTTCGCGTGGTGGTACACCGGCTCGGTCAGTATTCTGGCGGCGCTGGTGGACTCATTAGTGGATATTGCCGCCTCGCTGACGAACCTGCTGGTGGTGCGCTACTCGCTGCAACCGGCGGATGAAGAACATACGTTTGGCCACGGCAAAGCGGAATCGCTGGCCGCGCTGGCGCAAAGCATGTTTATTTCAGGCTCCGCGCTGTTCCTGTTTCTGACCGGCATTCAGCACCTTATTTCGCCTTCGCCGATGAACGATCCGGGCGTTGGCGTGGTCGTAACGGTAGTTGCACTTATAAGCACACTTGTTCTTGTAACGTTCCAGCGCTGGGTCGTACGCAAAACACAAAGCCAGGCTGTACGGGCCGATATGCTTCATTATCAGTCTGATGTTATGATGAATGGGGCTATTCTTATTGCGCTCGGTCTGGCCTGGTATGGCTGGCATCGGGCCGATGCGTTGTTTGCGTTAGGGATAGGGATCTATATTTTATACAGCGCGTTGCGGATGGGTTATGACGCGGTGCAGTCGCTTCTTGACCGTGCGCTTCCGGACGCAGAACGTGATGAAATTTATACCCTCGTGACCTCCTGGCCTGGCGTCAGTGGTGCTCACGATCTTCGTACGCGGCAGTCAGGGCCGACCCGCTTTATTCAGATTCATTTGGAAATGGAAGACAACCTGCCACTGGTTCAGGCGCATCTGATAGCTGAACAGGTGGAGCAGGCGATTTTGCAGCGTTTCCCTGGGTCAGACGTCATTATTCACCAGGATCCGTGCTCTGTCGTACCCAGGGCGTTTTGAGCTTTCGTAATTCGTTGTAAAAAAGTGAGCCAGACCAGCATTTTGTGGATAAATTACCACCATATGGCCTGACCTGAATCAATTCAGCTGGAAGGGATTGATATACTATTTGCAGTATTCGACGGTTGAACAGTTTCTTCCGGCAGCAGATTTCAATTTTGCATTCCTAAGTTCAGAGGTAGTCATGATTAAGAAAATCGGTGTGTTGACAAGCGGCGGTGATGCGCCGGGCATGAACGCGGCAATCCGTGGGGTTGTCCGTGCAGCGCTGACGGAAGGCCTGGAAGTTTTTGGTATCTATGACGGTTACCTGGGTCTGTATGAAGACCGCATGGTTCAGCTCGACCGCTACAGCGTGTCTGACATGATCAACCGTGGCGGTACTTTCCTTGGTTCTGCGCGCTTCCCGGAATTCCGTGACGAACACATCCGAGAAGTGGCTATCGAAAACATGAAAAAACGCGGCCTGGACGCGCTGGTGGTTATCGGCGGTGACGGCTCGTACATGGGTGCAAAACGTCTGACTGAAATGGGCTTCCCGTGCATCGGCTTGCCTGGCACCATCGACAACGACATCAAAGGCACCGACTACACCATCGGTTACTTCACCGCGCTGGGTACCGTTGTGGAGGCGATTGACCGCCTGCGTGACACCTCTTCCTCTCACCAACGTATTTCCATTGTTGAAGTTATGGGCCGTTACTGCGGAGACCTGACTCTGGCGGCGGCCATTGCCGGTGGCTGTGAGTTCGTGGTAGTGCCGGAAGTGGAATTCAGCCGTGAAGATCTGGTCGCTGAAATCAAAGCCGGTATCGCGAAAGGTAAGAAACACGCCATTGTCGCGATCACCGAGCACATCTGTGACGTTGACGAGCTGGCGAAGTACATCGAAACCGAAACCAAACGCGAAACCCGCGCGACCGTTCTGGGCCACATTCAGCGTGGCGGATCCCCGGGTCCGTACGACCGTATTTTGGCGTCCCGCATGGGTGCGTACGCAATCGAGCTGCTGCTTCAGGGCCACGGCGGCCGCTGCGTCGGTATTCAGAACGAGAAACTGGTTCACCATGACATCATCGACGCCATTGAAAACATGAAGCGTCCGTTCAAAGGTGACTGGCTGGACTGCGCGAAAAAACTGTACTGATTGGTTCTGTTGCCCGGTGGCGCTGCGCTTACCGGGCCTACAAAAGCACGGATCGTAGGCCGGGTAAGGCGTAGCCGCCACCCGGCTTTTTTGCGCCCACACATTTTTTATTCCTCCACGTTATAGCCAATCTTTTTTTATTCTTTAATCATCGATACGCTTTCTGGCACGCTGCATTCATCAAAACACTGCATAAGAGAGCCGGGCGATGAACAAATGGGGCGTGGGGTTAACATTATTGCTGGCATCGACCAGCGTGCTGGCAAAGGACATTCAGCTACTGAACGTGTCGTACGACCCGACGCGTGAACTGTACGACCAGTACAACAAAGCTTTCGCGGCGCACTGGAAACAGGAAACCGGCGACAATGTGGTGGTTCGCCAGTCTCATGGCGGCTCCGGTAAGCAGGCGACATCGGTAATCAACGGCATTGAAGCCGATGTGGTTACCCTGGCGCTGGCCTATGACGTAGACGCGATTGCCGAACGTGGCCGTATCGATAAAAACTGGATCAAACGCCTGCCGGACAACTCCGCGCCCTACACCTCGACCATCGTCTTCCTGGTGCGTAAAGGCAACCCGAAACAGATAAAAGACTGGAACGACCTGATTAAGCCGGGCGTGTCTGTCATCACGCCGAATCCGAAAAGCTCCGGCGGCGCACGCTGGAACTACCTGGCAGCCTGGGGCTACGCGCTGCACCACAATAACGGCGATCAGGCCAAAGCCCAGGAATTCGTCAAGGCGCTGTTTAAAAACGTTGAAGTGCTCGATTCCGGCGCGCGCGGCGCAACCAACACCTTCGTTGAGCGTGGCATCGGCGACGTGCTGATCGCCTGGGAAAACGAAGCCCTGCTGGCGACCCACGAGCTGGGTAAAGACAAGTTCGAGATCGTGACCCCGAGCGAATCGATCCTCGCTGAGCCGACCGTCTCCGTGGTCGATAAGGTCGTTGATAAGAAAGGGACCAAAGCGGTGGCGGAAGCCTACCTGAAGTACCTTTACTCACCGGAAGGACAGGAAATTGCGGCGAAAAACTACTATCGCCCGCGCGATGAGGCCGTCGCGAAGAAATACGAAAACGCCTTCCCGAAACTGAAGCTGTTCACTATCGATGAGGTTTTTGGCGGCTGGACCAAAGCGCAGAAAGAGCACTTCTCTAACGGCGGCACCTTCGACCAGATCAGTAAGCGCTAACCGTTTCACAAAGAACGACACGGTAACCCGGTGTGAGAAATCCGCCGGTTTTTTTATTTGGTCATCATTTTGCGTTACTCTTTTGCCTCTATTGAAAACAGGGAACGCGTTGTGAAAAAAATTATCGTACTGATCCTGATTGTTCTCGCCCTTGCCGCAGGCGGCGTGTACTGGATGAAAGCGGGTAATCCGAATGCGTTGCGTCATATCGTTCTCGACCAGTGTGTGCCCAACCAGCTGCATAACCGTAACCCGGCGCCGTGTGCGCAGGTGAAGCCGGATGCGGGCTACGTGGTGTTTAAAGACCGCAACGGGCCGCTGCAATACCTCCTGATGCCCACGTACCGGATTAACGGCACCGAAAGCCCGCTGTTGACGGAGCCTCAGACACCGAACTTCTTCTGGCTGGCATGGCAGTCACGTCATTTTATGAGCATGAAACGGGGGGCCGACGTGCCTGACAGCGCCATTTCGCTGACCATTAACTCCCCGACCGGGCGCACGCAAAACCATTTTCATATCCACATCTCCTGCCTGCGCCCGGACGTGCGCGAGAAGCTGAACGCGGCGCAGGGGCAAATCAGCACCCAGTGGCTACCGCTTCCGGACGGGCTGGAAGGGCATGAATACCTTGCCCGTCGGGTGACGGAGAACGAACTGGTGCAGCGCAGCCCGTTTATGATGCTGGCGGAAGAGCTGCCGGAAGCGCGCGACCATATGGGACGCTTCGCGCTGGCGATGGCCCAGCAGTCGGATGGCTCGTTTGTATTGCTGGCGACAGAGCGTAACCTGCTGACCTTTAACCGCGCGTCGGCTGAGGAATTGCAGGATCATCAATGCGATATCCTGAAGTGACCCCACCATAAATAGCGTTTACTCGCCCTGCCTGTCGCCGTAGACTTGCTGAAAAATTCTACAGGAGACAGGTATGTCGCTCTGGTTAACGCATCCTCTGCTGCTTCCCTCGCTGATCGTTGGCGTCACCATTGTGCTGTGGGCGACATCGCTGTTGCCGGAATTTATCACTGCGCTGCTGTTTTTCACGGCAGCGATGACCGCCAGAATCGCCCCGCCGGAGGTGATTTTCGGCGGTTTTGCCTCGTCGGCTTTCTGGCTGGTGTTCAGCGGCTTTGTGCTCGGCGTGGCGATCCGTAAAACCGGGCTGGCGGACAGGGCCGCCCGGGCGCTGTCGGCAAAGCTTACCGACTCCTGGGTGATGATGGTGGCGAGCGTAGTATTGCTCAGCTACGCGCTGGCGTTTGTGATGCCATCAAATATGGGACGCATTGCGCTGCTGATGCCCATTGTCGCGGCGATGGCAAAACGCGCCGGTATTGCCGACGGCTCCCGCGCCTGGTTCGGCCTTGCGCTGGCCGTCGGGTTTGGCACCTTCCAGCTTTCGGCGACTATCCTGCCAGCAAACGTCCCTAACCTGGTGATGAGCGGTGCGGCGGAAGGCTCGTACGGCATTCATCTGAACTATGTCCCGTATCTGCTGCTGCACACGCCGGGGCTGGGTATTCTCAAAGGCCTGATTTTGATTGGCCTGATCTGCTGGCTGTTCCCCGGCAGCCCAAAACCACCGAAGGATCTGACGCCCTCTGAACCCATGGGGCGGGATGAAAAGCGTCTTGCCTGGCTGCTGGCGGTGGTGTTGATGATGTGGGTGACGGAGAGCTGGCACGGCGTGGGGCCAGCGTGGACGGGGCTGGCGGCCTCGGTCATCGTCATGCTCCCGCGCATCGGTTTTATCACCGGTGAGGAGTTCTCGGCGGGAGTGAACATGCGCACCTGTATTTACGTCGCGGGTATTCTCGGGCTGGCGATCGTGGTGACGCAAACCGGTATCGGTGCGGCCGTAGGCGAGGCGTTGCTGCGTATCATGCCGCTGGATGCAGACCGACCGTTTACCAGCTTCCTGGCGCTGACCGGGATCACCACGGCGCTTAACTTCATTATGACCGCCAACGGCGTTCCGGCACTGTACACCACGCTGGCGCAGAGCTTCGCGGACGCGACCGGTTTCCCGCTGCTGTCGGTGATCATGATTCAGGTGCTGGGCTATTCCACGCCGCTGCTGCCGTATCAGGCGTCGCCGATTGTGGTAGCGATGGGGCTAGGGAAGGTGCCTGCGAAGGCGGGGATGCTGCTCTGTCTGGCGCTGGCGATAGCGACATATTTAGTGCTACTGCCGCTGGATTATCTGTGGTTTAGCGTGTTAGGTAAGTTGTAGGGGTTTTGTAGGGCGGGTTAGCGAAGCGCCACCCGCCACAAAGGCAATTACGCCTGCTTAGCCGCTTCTGCCGCTTTAACGATCACCGCGAAAGCGTCCGCTTTCAGTGATGCACCGCCAACCAGCGCGCCATCGATGTCTGGCTGGGTGAACAGTTCAGCTGCGTTTGATGCGTTAACGGAACCGCCGTACTGGATGATGACCTGCTCAGCCACTTTCGCGTCTGCTTTCGCAATGTGGTCACGAATGAACTTGTGCACCGCCTGTGCCTGCGCAGGGGTTGCAGATTTGCCGGTACCGATCGCCCAGACTGGCTCGTAAGCGATAACCGCACCTTCGAACGCTGCCGCGCCCTGGGTTTTCAGCACAGCGTCGATCTGACGTGCGCACACTTCTTCAGTTTTGCCCGCTTCGTTTTCCGCTTCGGTTTCACCGATGCACAGAACCGGGATCAGACCCTGCTCTTTCAGCACGGCGAATTTCTTCGCGATGAACTCGTCAGATTCTTTGTGGTAGGTGCGACGCTCAGAGTGGCCGATGATGATGTATTTCGCGCCGATATCTTTCAGCATTTCAGCGGAAGTTTCACCGGTGAATGCGCCGGACAGGTTAACGTCAACGTTCTGCGCGCCCAGTACGATGTGGCTGCCGTCAGCGGCACGTTTAGCCAGATCCAGGTACATATCCGGCGGAGCGATAGCAACCGCGCAGCCGGTCACGCCAGCCAGCTCTTTACGCAGGTTAGCAACCAGTTCGTTTACCATGTGGCGGCTGCCGTTCAGTTTCCAGTTACCCATCACTAAAGGATGTCGCATTTCAATTCTCCACGCTCAATAAGCGAATTAAGGAATATGGCCACCCTTAAGGGCAGCATGGTCTGTGAATCAGTATAGAGATTTTCCCTCGAAAGGCTTTGCTTTTTGTCATTAATTCGCCCCCTCGAGTGCGTCTGATAGAGCCAGCTTAATCGGTTCAACTGCGAAGGTCAGCCCCTTTTCGCCGTTATCTGCGACGACATAGCGAACGGCGCCTTCCGTATCGGCGTAATAGCGTTTGTTTTTCCCGGCGGTAAGCAGTTTTTGCAGTTTCTGCTGGCTTTGCGCTTTTGTGAAGGTGGGGGTAAAGGCGCGCAGAATTGCGCTCATATACTCCAGCGCTTTCGCTTTCGCCGCTTTCTGCTCTGGCCCCTGAATCGGCAACCAGGTGATCTGCATGCTTTTGATTTTTAACGTTCCGCGCTCAAGGGCGGTAGAGGCATACAGATTTTCGTTAATTTTGCTGGCCGCGCGGGTCAGGGTCGGCGTATCGCGGGCGCTGTCAATCGCACGGAACTCGCCCAGTGGAAGCGAGGGGTTTTCTTTGTTGAAAGCTTCGCGGAACTGGCTGATAGATTGATCGAAAGAGGGGGCACCCGCCAGAAGATAGGGGGCGGTAACCGGGGAAGCCGTTTCCGCGGCGTACAGGGGAAAACTGGCGCTCAGCATCGCTAAACACAAATAAAGAGAGTGTGCCGAACTTTTCATCAACTTTGCCCCTGGCCGTCATTGCCCATGATTAAAACGATATCTGGTCGGCTTGTCAAAAGGTCACAACTCCAGGGTAAAATGCGGGCTAAACAATAATAAGGAACCTTACATGACCATACAGCAGTGGCTGTTTTCATTCAAAGGGCGTATTGGACGCCGCGACTTCTGGATCTGGATTGCAACGTGGGTTGTCGCCATGCTGCTTCTGTTTTTTGTTGCTTACAACGCATGGCTGAGCACACAAACCGCGGCATTTGCGCTGGTCTGTTTACTGTGGCCAACCGCCGCCGTGGTGGTGAAACGTCTGCACGATCGTGGCCGCTCCGGCGCATGGGCTTTCCTGATTATTCTGGCGTGGATGCTGGTGGCGGGGAACTGGTCAATGCTGCCCTCAATCCTCCCGTGGGTGGTGGGCAGGCTGCTGCCGACGGTGATCTTTGTGATGATGGTTGTCGAACTGGGCGCGTTTATCGGCACCCAGAGCGAGAACAAATACGGAAAAGATACCCTTGAGGTAAAGTACCGGTGATCACCAGTAGTGTTCGGCGGTCATATGGCCCGGCCGACGGCGAAGGTGCTTCGTCATCTGCCGGGTATCCTTCAGCAACTGCTGCGTATCGCGTACCATCTGCGGGTTACCGCACAGCATCACATGGCTGGTTTCGGTGTTCATCGGTAAACCTACCGCCTCTTCCAGCGCGCCGCTTTCAATCAATGCCGGAACGCGTCCGGTTAACGAGCCAGCTGCGTTTTCGCGGCTGACTACCGTCTGAATTTTTAACTTCCCGCTATACCGCTGTTCCAGCGCCTGCATCTGCGGCAAATAGCTCAGGTCTGCGGCGTAGCGCGCGGCATGAACCAGTACGATATTTTTAAAGCGCTCCAGGTCTTTGCCGTATTGCAGAATAGAGAGATACGGGCCGATGGCCGTACCGGTCGCCAGCATCCAGAGCGTTTCGCAGTCCGGGATTTCATCCAGCACGAAGAACCCCGCCGCGTCGGAGACAATCTGCACGTCATCGCCCGGTTTCAGCGCGGCAAGGCGCGGGCTGAGCTTACCGTCCGGGACGGTGACCAGATAGAACTCGAGGTCCGGGTTATCAGGCGCATTAACGTAAGAGTAGGCGCGCTGTACGCGTTCACCGTCGATATCCAGCCCGAGCTTGGCAAACTGCCCGGCAGTAAACGGATGAACGGGAGCATGCAGCGTGAGGCTAAATAGCGCATCGGTCCAGAACTGTACCTTTGTGACTTTACCTGTTACCCAGTCCGCCATGATCTTCTCCTGTGCTGTTTCTCTCTTCTATCTTCCGTACTTGTGGGAAACATTTCCAGCCCATTCGGGCCGGAAAGCTCAATCGATCAAACGGTTTTACAGAATGTGCGTCTGTACGTCCGGATCTTTACGATCGAGATAGTGAATGGACTTAATGCGGCGAATGGTGCGGGATTTACCGCGGATCAGCAGGGTTTCAGTGGTAGCCATGTTGCCTTTGCGGGTGATGCCGTCCAGCAGATCGCCTTTGGTGATGCCGGTTGCGGAGAAGACCACGTTATCGCTGCGGGCCATCTCGTTCAGCGCGAGCACTTTATTGGCCTCGATACCCATCGCCGCGCAGCGCGCCAGTTCGTCTGCACCAATGCGAAGGTTCTCGTCGCTGTCGCCTTTGACCTCATGGCGTGGCAGCAGACGCGCCTGCATATCGCCGTCCAGCGCGCGGATCACTGCCGCAGAGACCACCCCTTCCGGCGCACCGCCGATGCCGTAAAGCACGTCGACTTCGCTGTCCGGCATGCAGGTCAGAATAGACGCGGCAACGTCACCATCAGGGATAGCAAACACGCGTACGCCGAGTGCTTGCAGGTACGCGATGGTGGCGTCGTGGCGCGGTTTTGCCAGAATGGTGACGGTGAGTTCGCTGAGCGCTTTGCCCAGCGCAGCCGCGATATTGCGCAGATTGGCGTCCAGCGGCAGGCTAAGGTCGATAGCGCCTTTTGCGCCAGGGCCGACAATCAGTTTTTCCATGTACATATCGGGCGCGTTGAGGAAGCAGCCCTTATCGCCCACTGCCAGCACCGCCAGCGCGTTGGCCTGGCCCATCGCCGTCATGCGCGTGCCTTCAATCGGGTCGACCGCGATATCTACCGCATCGCCTTTGCCCGTCCCGACTTTTTCACCGATATAGAGCATCGGCGCTTCGTCGATTTCGCCTTCGCCAATGACGATAGTGCCATCGATATTGACCTGATTAAGCACAATGCGCATGGCGTGGACGGCTGCGCCGTCGGCGGTATTTTTGTCGCCACGGCCCAGCCACTTATAGCCTGCGAGGGCGGCAGCTTCGGTGACGCGGGAAAATTCGATAGCAAGTTCACGTTTCATGAGGGACTCGTACAATCAAAAGGAATTGCACGAAGTTTATCACAGAGTGGGGAGGGTGCGGTCTGTACTCCCCTCACCCTAACCCTCTCCCCAAAGGGGCGAGGGGACTAAAAACACCCTCTCCCCTTTGGGGAGAGGGCCGGGGTGAGGGGGAGGCGTTTTGTCTTACTCGTCGTGCTCTTCCCACGCCAGGGCACGTTTCACCGCTTTCTTCCAGCCGCTGTAGCGGTAGTTGCGCTCGGTGGTTTCGATGCCAGGACGGAATTCGCGTTCGATTACCGCTTTTTCCTGAAGCTCGTCGAGGTTTTGCCAGAAGCCAACCGCCAGCCCTGCCAGATACGCTGCGCCCAGCGCCGTCACTTCTCGCACCTCAGGACGCTCAACGCGGGTGCCCAGAATGTCGGACTGGAACTGCATCAGGAAGTTGTTGGCTACCGCGCCGCCGTCCACGCGCAGGGCGTGCAGACGAATACCGGAGTCAGCCTGCATCGCTTCCAGCACGTCGCGCGTCTGGTAGGCGATGGATTCCAGCGTCGCGCGAATGATGTGGTTTGAGTTTACACCGCGCGTCAGGCCGAAAATCGCGCCGCGGGCATACGGGTCCCAGTACGGTGCGCCCAGACCGGTGAACGCTGGCACCACGTACACGCCGTTGGTGTCTTTCACTTTGGTCGCGAAGTACTCGGAGTCAAACGCGTCGCTGATCAGCTTCATCTCGTCGCGCAGCCACTGAATGGAGGCACCCGCCATGAATACCGCGCCTTCCAGGGCATAGTTCACTTCGCCACGCGGGCCGCAGGCGATGGTGGTCAGCAGACCGTTTTCTGATTTCACCGCTTTCTCGCCGGTGTTCATCAGCATAAAGCAGCCGGTACCGTAGGTGTTTTTCGCCATCCCTTCTTTAACGCACAGTTGGCCGAACAGGGCCGCCTGCTGGTCACCGGCGATACCGGCGATAGGAATACGCGTGCCGCCTTTACCGCCAATGTTGGTCTGGCCGTACACTTCTGAAGACTTACGGACTTCTGGCAGCATCGCGCGCGGAATGTCCAGCGCGTCCAGCATCTTGTCATCCCACTCCAGGGTGTTGATGTTGAACAGCATGGTCCGCGAGGCGTTGGTGTAGTCGGTGACGTGGACGCGTCCCTGAGTCATCTTCCAGATAAGCCAGGTATCGACGGTGCCGAACAGCAGCTCACCGCGTCGTGCGCGCTCGCGTGAACCTTCCACGTGGTCGAGGATCCACTTCACTTTGGTGCCGGAGAAATAGGGGTCAACCACCAGGCCGGTGGCGCTTCGCACGTACTCTTCCATCCCTTCGCGCTTCAGCTGTTCGCAGATCTCTGACGTACGGCGGCACTGCCAGACAATGGCGTTGTAGATGGGCTTACCGGTTTCGCGCTCCCAGACCACGGTGGTTTCACGCTGGTTGGTGATACCGATAGCGGCAATCTGGTCAGAACTGATGTCGGCTTTCGCCAGCACTTCTACCAGCGTGGAGCTTTGTGATGCCCAGATCTCCATCGGGTCGTGTTCAACCCAGCCTGGACGCGGATAAATTTGCTCAAATTCGCGTTGAGACACGCTGACAATGTTCGCGTCATGATCCATTACGACAGCGCGGGAGCTGGTGGTGCCCTGGTCGAGCGCAACGATATATTTTTTTTCGGTCATGGTATGTGTCCCGTAGTCAGATTACAGCGAAGCTTTTTGTTGTGTGGTGGAAGTCGTCTCTTTTTCCTCTTCCACACAGGTGTCGCACGGTAAGTGGCGACCAATTAATTTGCGATAGCCGAATGCGCCCAGCGCCGCCCCTACGATTGGCCCGAACAGCGGAACCAGGAAGTAAGGAATGTCTTTGCCACCCGTGAAGGCGACATCGCCCCATCCCGCAAAGAAGGCGAAGGTTTTTGGACCCAGGTCACGCGCCGGATTTATCGCAAAGCCGGTCAGCGGGCCCATGGATGCGCCGATCACCGCAATCAGAAGGCCAATCAAAAGTGGTGCCAGCGGGCCGCGCGGAATGCCGTTTCCGTCGTCGCCCAGCGCCATAATGACGCCCATCAGAATAGCGGTAATCACCATTTCAACCGCGAACGCCTGCACAAAATTGATATGTGGATTCGGATACGTTGAGAAAATGCCTGCCAGATCCAGACTTTCAACACTGCCACGCACCATATGATGCGTCTGTTCGAAGTCGATGAAAAGATTGTAATAAAGCCCGTAAACTAACGCCGCTGCGCAAAAGGCGCCGGCAAATTGCGAAATGATGAAAGGAACCACTTTGCGTCCGTCAAAGCACGCGAACAGCCACAACGCGATGGTCACCGCCGGGTTAAGATGTGCGCCGGAAACCCCTGCGGTCAGGTAGATGGCCATCGCCACGCCCAGACCCCAGATAATACTGATTTCCCACTGACCAAAACTGGCACCCGCCACTTTCAGTGCAGCGACACAGCCTACTCCGAAGAATATCAACAACCCGGTACCCAGGAACTCGGCAATGCACTGGCCTTTTAAGGTTGATGTCTGACTCATAATCGGAATCCTGCAAAAGAGTAATGTTTATTGTTTGCGTGACCGCCCGTGACAGTCACAATGTCCTGTAGACATAGTGTTAATTTATCGTTAACGAGCACAAACGAGAAATATCGAACTCAAAATGTGTGGTCTGCGTCAATAAAATGAGCGTTTTCGCGCCATAAAGCGCGTTTTTGCATCAGGTAATGATTATGAGCCGAATCATTTCTTTAACTTATGGGTTAACAACTTAGGGGTATATGCGGCGAACGCACCAGGACGAGGCCGAAAAGTGTTGCAAACCGCGATCTGCGTGGCATGCCGCTGGACAGGGGCGACGGCGCTCCATACAATCGGAACATATGTTGTGCGCGTTTACGTTAAAGCGTCGCCTTGCAATTCAGGAGAGGTAGGATCATGTCTTTAGAAGTGTTTGAGAAACTGGAATCGAAAGTACAGCAGGCGATTGACACCATCACGCTGCTGCAAATGGAAATTGAAGAGCTGAAAGAGAAGAACAACTCCCTGTCTCAGGAAGTTCAGAACGCTCAGCATGGCCGTGAAGAGCTGGAGCGCGAAAACAACCAGCTGCGCGAACAGCAGAATGGCTGGCAGGAACGCTTGCAGGCGCTGCTGGGACGTATGGAAGAGGTTTAATTCCGACTGGAATTGCACTGAACAGGCCGGGTAAGGCGAAGCCGCCACCCGGCTTTTTTATGGATCTTACTGACCGATTAACTACTCGATGTCCAGCGCATCCTCGGAAAGGATAATCCCGGTATTGTCGGCATAAAGATGGTCACCCGAGAAGAAGGTCACGCCGCCGAAGTTAACGCGCACGTCGCTTTCGCCGATGCCTTCACCCGCCGCGCCAACCGGAATGGCGGCAATGGCCTGAATGCCGATATCCAGGTCTTCAAGATCGTCCACCTGGCGCACGGAGCCGTAGACCACAATTCCTTCCCACTCGTTTTGTACGGCAAGACGGGCGAGGTCCGCATCGATCAGTGCACGGCGCACTGAACCGCCACCGTCCACCAGCAGGACGCGGCCACGGCCGTTCTCTTCGAGCAGATCGTACAGCAACCCGTTGTCCTCGAAACATTTCACCGTGATGATTTGCCCGCCAAACGACGACCGTCCGCCAAAGTTGGAGAACAGGGGTTCAACGACGTTGACATCTTCCTGGTAGATGTCACATAGCTCGGAGGTATCGTATTTCATAGGTTTAACGCTCTGTTGCTGCGAATGTGTTCAGTATATCGTGCGAAACGCGTTGTTGGCAAAATCATCAATTGTTAATTGATATTTGTCAGCTAACTCAGCGTCTGACTTAAGACAATCCCGATGACGAACAGCAGGTTAGTCAGCAACGCGCCTTTTACCGTACGTTCCAGCATCGGCGGCATGGCGGACGGGCTGCGTTCACGCATGACATAGCGGGCCTGCTTAATCAGCAGCGGTGCGGCGAGCACGAACAGCCAGCCCCACAGGCTGTGCAGCGAAATCAGATTGAACAGCGCCAGGCACACCAGCGCGCCGATGAGCAGGCAGGCGTGGTAGCGGCGTGCATTCACCGGCCCCAGACGCACGGCCAGCGTGTTCTTACCGTTTTCACGGTCGCTGTCGATGTCGCGCAGGTTATTGATATTCAGCACCGCCGTCGCCAGCAGACCACAGGCGGTTGCGGGCAGGAACAGGGCAGGGATCACCGTATGCGCCTGTAAGTACCAGCTTCCCATCACGCTCAGCCAGCCGAAGAACACCAGCACGGAGATGTCGCCCAGGCCAATATACCCGTAAGGGCGCGTCCCGACGGTATAGGTAATGGCGGCAATAATAGCGAGCAAGCCCAGCACCAGGAAGCCAATGAAATCGCTGGTGGTTTTCGAGGCGACCGTCACCAGAGCCAGCCCGGACAGGCAAATCAGCACCACGGTGATAATCAGCGCCCGTTTCATCTGTGCCTGGGTAATCACCCCTTTTTGCATCCCGCGCAGCGGCCCGATACGGTCAGGCTTATCGCTGCCTTTTACCGCATCGCCGTAATCATTGGCGAGATTAGAGAGGATTTGCAGCAGCCCGGCGGTGACAAGCGCCAGACCGGCGACCAGCGGATCGAAATGACCCTGCCACCAGGCAAGCGTGGTACCGACGATAATGGCGGCAAATGCCAGAGGAAGCGTTTTAGGGCGCAGACTTTCGAGCCAGGCCTGCGTACGGCTGATATCAGTCATAGTTATTTAGCCAATAAAAATGGGGGCCATAGCCCCCATCAACAGTGATGAAAATGCATTGAACGCGATTATAGAATAAAACGGCTCAGATCTTCATCTGCCACTAACGCATCCAGGTGTTTGCCCACATAGTCTGCGTCAATGGTAATGCTTTGCCCGTTAAGGTCACTCGCATCATAAGAGATGTCTTCCATCAGGCGCTCCAGCACGGTGTGCAGACGACGCGCACCGATGTTCTCGGTACTCTCGTTGACCTGCCACGCAGCCTGGGCAATGCGCTTGATACCGTCATCGGTAAACTCAATGTTCACGCCTTCGGTTGCCATCAGCGCTTTGTACTGTACGGTCACAGAAGCGTTTGGCTCGGTCAGGATACGTTCGAAATCTTCGGTAGTCAGCGCCTGCAACTCAACGCGGATTGGCAGACGACCCTGGAGTTCCGGGATCAGGTCAGACGGGCTGGCAATCTGGAACGCACCGGAGGCGATAAACAGAATGTGGTCCGTTTTCACCATGCCGTGCTTGGTGGAGACGGTGCAGCCTTCCACCAGCGGCAGCAGGTCGCGCTGAACGCCTTCGCGGGAGACATCCGGGCCGGACGCGTTGCCGCGCTTACAGATCTTGTCGATTTCGTCGATAAACACGATACCGTGCTGCTCAACCGCGTCGATAGCGTCCTGCTTCAGCTCTTCCGGGTTAACCAGCTTCGCGGCTTCTTCTTCAATCAGCAGCTTCATTGCGTCTTTGATTTTCAGCTTACGCGCTTTCTGCTTCTGGCCGCCCAGGTTCTGGAACATGGATTGCAACTGGCTGGTCATCTCTTCCATGCCCGGAGGCGCCATAATTTCCACGCCCATTGGCGCGGCAGCGAGATCGATCTCAATCTCTTTGTCGTCCAGTTCGCCTTCGCGCAGTTTTTTGCGGAATGCCTGACGCGCAGCGGAAGGTTCAGACTGCTGTTCAGCCTGTCCCCAGTTGTTTTTTGCCGGTGGGATCAGCACGTCGAGAATACGCTCTTCGGCCATCTCTTCGGCGCGATAGCGGTTTTTCTCAATCGCCTGGACGCGCACCATCTTAATCGCAGAATCGGTCAGATCGCGGATGATGGAGTCCACTTCTTTACCCACATAGCCCACTTCGGTGAACTTGGTGGCTTCAACTTTGATGAACGGCGCGTTAGCCAGTTTAGCCAGACGACGGGCGATTTCGGTTTTACCCACACCGGTCGGGCCGATCATCAGAATATTTTTCGGCGTCACTTCATGGCGCAGCTCTTCGTCGAGCTGCATGCGACGCCAGCGGTTACGCAGGGCGATAGCCACGGAGCGCTTGGCGTTGTCCTGGCCGATAATGTGTTTGTTCAGTTCGCTGACAATTTCGCGTGGGGTCATTTCAGACATGGGCGATCCTTACGCTTTGGAGGTCAATTCTTCGATGGTGTGATTGTGGTTGGTATAGATGCAGATATCACCTGCAATATCCAACGCTTTCACCGCGATATCGCGCGCGTTCATGTCGGTATTTTCCAACAGCGCACGGGCTGCGGCCTGGGCATATGGGCCGCCAGAGCCGATGGCAATCAGGTCGTTTTCAGGCTGAACCACGTCACCGTTACCGGTGATGATCAGCGAGGCGTTTTCGTCGGCCACGGCCAGCAGCGCTTCGAGCTTGCGCAGCATGCGGTCGGTACGCCAGTCTTTTGCCAGCTCAACGGCAGCTTTCACCAGATGACCCTGATGCATTTCCAGTTTGCGTTCAAACAGTTCAAACAGCGTGAAGGCATCCGCCGTGCCGCCTGCGAAACCGGCGATCACTTTATCGTTATAAAGACGACGTACTTTCTTCACGTTGCCTTTCATAACGGTATTACCCAGCGTGGCCTGGCCATCACCGGCAATTACCACCTGGCCGTTACGGCGTACACTTACTATTGTTGTCACGAGCAGACCCCCTGGTTACAGATTCGGGAAACAGAAGCCCTGAGCCTGTGCTCAGGGCTGAATTAAATGATAGATGGGGGGGATTTTGGGGGTTTCAACCCCCGGAGGCGAGTCGAATGCAGTTTGTGTGGCCAGCCACTTTCAAACGGGAAATGGTGCCGTCTGCGTTTTCTTTGCCTTTGACCGGTCCAATCACCACGCGATTCCAGCCGTTGTTGGTGGTAATGCGTGAGTCAAATCCTTCAAATGCCAGCTGAGCACGCACCGTTTCGGCCTGCTCGGCGCCTTTAAACGAACCGCACTGAACCATCCAGCGGCGTTCATCTTTTTTCTCAGCCGTCTGCTTCGGTGCCTCGGTCTCTTTGGTGACCGGTGCAGCCTGCTGCGTTTTGGGCTGTTGCGCAGTGGTATGCGCAGGCGTCTGCAACAGATCCTGATAGGGCTGTGCCGTTTGCTTCTGCGGCTGCGCTTTCGGCGGCTGCTGGACAGGCTGAGTTTGTACGGTACGCGTCTGCTGCTGCGGTTGCGTACGCGGCTGTTGTACCGGCTGCGTCTGCGTCCACTGCTGCTGTTGCGTTTGCTGCTGAGCCTGACGCTGGCGCTGCAACGTTTGCTGACGCTGCGCCGGGGTTTGTTCGTTCCACGGCACTTCGTTCAGCTGCGTAGGCTGCTGGCGCATGTCCGCCTGCATCTGAGCGAGCAATTGACGCTGTTCGTCCGTTAGCTGATCGGCATTCTTCACTTCACCCCCGGCAGAAGGCTCGGTAGGCGCACGTACGCCAGGCTGACGGCTTTCCAGCTCTTTAATGTAGCGCCAACGCTCTTCAGGCTTCGGCGGCAGGCCGTTGCCGACGACCTTGTTACCCTGAAGGGCTTCAGACTCTTCTTTTTTATGATGCGTAATGAAGTAGAGGCCGCCAATAAAGGCCACCAGCACGGCCGCAGCAATGGCGACCATGGCTGGAGAGACAGCAGACAGGCTACGTTGCTTGCTTTTTGAACTACTCTTTTTGCGTCGCGAAGGTGCCGGCTGGCCGCGACGTACATAATCTCGTTGTGCCACTATCGTTTCGCTGTATTTATTCGTTCGTCAGCCCGCCATGTTACTTAAGCGACGGGGCTTTGACCAGATAAGGGTGTCGAAAGGTATTTACTTTAAGTTAATGCCTGGGTAGAGCCGCGCACAATCAGCTCACAATCCAGTAGCCGTGACCCACTGCTAACTGTCTGACCATGCAGCTGATCCAGCAAAAGCAGCATTGCTTCACGGCCAATGTCATACCGCGGTTGTGCAACGGTCGAAAGCGGCGGATCGCAAAATTCCGAAAGCGAAATATTATCAAAACCGATAATCGACAGGTCCTGCGGCACGCGCAGGCCGTGACGTTTGGCGTAGGATAATGCGCCCAGCGCCATCACGTCGCTGTGGCAGAAGACCGCGGTAGGCGGTTCTGGCAAGGACAGCAATTTTTCCAGCGCCTGCCCGCCCGCTTCAAAGGTGAAATCACCGCGCGCAATGTAGTGTGGATCGACGATAGCCCCGGTACGGCGCAGCGCCTGAACGTAGCCCTGCAAGCGGTAATGACACAGCGGCATCTCTTCTGGTCCGGCAATACAACCGATACGCTTATGCCCCAGTTCCTGAAGATAGTTTACGGCGTTGAACGCGGCGGTGAGGTTATCGATATGAACGGTCGGCAGCTCCAGCTCCGGCGCAAATTCGTTCGCCATGACCATTGGCGGTAAATTGCGCTGTTCTTCAATGCTGGCATCAAACGGCAGGCGTGAGCCAAGCAGCAGCATGCCATCAATCTGCTTGGTGATGATCAGGTCGATGAACGTTTTTTCCTGCTGGTTCTGGTGGGCACAATCACCAATCAGCACCAGATAGCCCTGGGCGGCGGCCGTGACCTCAATGCCGCGGATGATTTCGCTGAAGAAGGGATCGCAGATGTCCGGCACGATCACCAGGATGGTGCGGGATTCGTTGCGTTTAACGTTGCGCCCCATGGCTTGCGGGAAATAACCGACCTCAAGCGCCGCCTTTTCAACCCGGTTTCGGGTCGCCTGGGAGACTTTGTCAGGGTTCATCAATGCGCGGGACACGGTTGCTGTTGAGACTTGTGCTTTCTCGGCAACGTCTTTCATGGTCGCCGAGGCAACCTCTTTCCTGGACTTCACGTCTTCTCCTCGCCTGAACACCGAACTGCGGACAGCTCCATTTTTACAGATAGTTAATGGAATCGGTTACAGAATTTTCATAAAAAGTGTGAGGCGCATTAAATTTTTCGATCCGCCTTCAGCCTTCGATCGGATCAACGTCCAGAACCCACTTCACTTTTCGTGCTTCCGGCAGGGTATTAATCAGCGCCAGCGTACCGCTGACGATCTGCTGTAAGCGGATACGCGAAGGGTGCTGAAGTAACAGTTGCCAGCGAAAACGGCCACCGCGTTTCGGAGCGAGCGCGGGTACTGGTCCTAAAATCCATAGCTGATTATCCACAAGCGGGCTGGCTTGCAGGAGGTTTCTCAACTGTTGCAGGAACAGCGGTGCCTGCTGGTTGTTATGATCTTCCGCACGGATGATAACGTGGCTGGTCCACGGGGGAAGCTGCATCGTCTGACGTTCGGCCAGCGCCTGCTCTGCGAAGGCGTCATAGCCTTTGTGCAACAGGGTTTGCAGCAGCGGATGTTCAGGGTGGTGCGTTTGCAGTACCACCTCGCCCTGTTTACCCGCCCGACCGGCGCGACCGGCAACCTGGGTATACAGCTGGGCGAAGCGTTCGGCGGAGCGGAAATCCGCGGAGAACAGCGCGCCGTCGACATCCAGCAGGGCGACCAGCGTCACGTCCGGGAAGTGGTGCCCTTTCGCCAGCATCTGAGTGCCAATCAGGATACGCGCGCCGCCGCGATGCACTTCCGCCAGCTGCTGTTCCAGCGCCCCTTTACGGCTGGTGGTATCCCTGTCGATACGGGAGATGGGCACGTCCGGGAAGAAGGGCGCGAGCGCCTGTTCAAGCTGTTCCGTGCCCAGGCCGACCGGCACAATATGCGTTGAGCCGCAGGACGGGCACTGACGGGGGACCGGGCGCTGGCTGTCGCAGTGGTGGCAGCGCAAATGGCGTTGAGCCTGGTGGAAGGTGTAGTAGTGATCGCAGCGCGGGCACTCCGCGATCCAGCCGCAGTCGTGGCACAGCAGGGCGGGGGCGAAGCCGCGGCGGTTCAGGAACAGGATCACCTGGTTGCCCGCCTGCAAATGCTGGCGCATGCGGTTAATCAGCGCGGGCGCTAACCCGGCCTGCACCTGCTGGCCTTTCAGATCCAGCACATGCTGAATGGCCGGACGGGCATTCCCCGCGCGGCGCGTCAGGCGCAGCATATGGTATTTACGCTGGCGAACGTTGTGCAGCGTTTCAAGCGCGGGCGTGGCGGAGCCGAGAATAATGGGGATTTGCTCGCTGTGGGCGCGGTACACGGCTAAGTCACGGGCGTGGTAGCGCCAGCCTTCCTGCTGTTTATAGGAGCTGTCATGTTCTTCATCAATTACGATAACGCCGAGATTTTTAAACGGCGTAAACAGCGAGGAACGGGTGCCGATCACAATCGCCGCTTCGCCGTTTTTCGCTTTCAGCCAGGCGCTGAGCCGCTCGCTGTCGTTCAGACCGGAGTGCAGCACCTCAACGGGCGCATTAAAGCGTTCACGAAAACGAGCGATGGTTTGCGGCGTCAGGCCGATTTCCGGCACCATCACCAGCGCCTGTTTGCCCTGCGCGAGCACGTTTTCCAGCACGCTCAGATACACTTCAGTTTTACCGGAACCGGTGACGCCCGCCAGGAGCCAGGCGGAAAAACGATCGGCGGCGCTGTGAATCGCGCCGACGGCGGTGGCCTGCTCGGTGTTCAGACGCAGGCGATCGCCGGAGACGGAGAAGCCGTCGCGCCAGTCGTGGAGGGCAGGTGCTTCGCTGGCCAGCTCGCTTAGCCCTTTCTTCCTTAATGCCTGCAACGCGGCTTCGCTCACCTCAAGCTCGTCGACCTGATGGCGCCAGATTTTTCCCTGGCGCAGCGCGGCCAGCGCCTGCTGCTGTTTCTGCGAGCGTTTCAGGCTGTTAATGTCCACAGCCTGTCCCTGCTCGGTGGCGAACCAGTACCACATCGGCGCATGGCTGGCGCTCTTGCCCTGGCGCAGCATAATGGGCAGGGCGTGGAACAGGACGTCGCCAATGGGGTGATGATAATAATCCGCCGCCCAGAGCAGCAGTCGCCAGGTGCTGGTGGAGTAAACCGGCTCGCTGTCCAGCACCTCAATGACCGATTTCAGCTCGTTAAGTGGCAGTTCGCTTTGTTCGCTCACGGAAACCACAATCCCTACGCGCTGCTGTTTGCCAAACGGCACGGTCACGCGACAGCCCGCTTTGGCGTTCATGCTGTCGGGCAGCAGGTAGTCAAAGGTGCGGGGAAGCGGAACGGGCAGGGCAACGTGAGCGACGGGCATCGAATCTTCCTGACTTGAAAAGTGGCGCGTTAGTATACACATTAGTGAAAGCGGCGTGCGGATCAGTTTGCATACGTTGGTCAAATTCTGTATGATTCGCCGCCTTTGGTGTATTTTACGCCAAAGAACTTACATTCAACATCGCGTGGTGTCTGGCGTTAGGGCTGGAAGAGCGACGCGGCCTTAACTGAGGTTCTCCCATGAAAAAAGATATTCACCCGAAATACGAAATGATTACTGCAAACTGCTCTTGCGGTAACTCTATCCAGATCCGCTCCACCGTGGGTCACGATCTGAACCTGGACGTGTGCGGCAAATGCCACCCGTTCTACACTGGTAAGCAGCGTGATGTTGCAACCGGTGGCCGTGTTGACCGCTTCAACAAGCGTTTCAGCATCCCGGGCGCTAAATAAGCATCCAGAAGAAACCGCCTCCGGGCGGTTTTTTTGTGCCTGTAATATCTCTCCTGAATTAATTCTATATTTATATTCCTTCTCCAAATATATATTTTACTTTTTCCGAAAAATAATCTTCGTGTCTTAATATATTCCTATTTATACGGATAGTGAGCTTTATCTCGGTATTCTTGGCCTGTTTGCCATTTTATTGCCGGAGGTGGCAATAAATAAAAGGTTTCCCTCTGGGGGTAAAATTACACTGCGCTCGACATATATTCATATTTGCCATTTCAACAGCGATGGCTTTCAGGGTGTATTTACGTTGAGGGAAAAAGGATGAGACTGAAGCAACTTTTATTCGTGCTTCCATTACTATCGTGCGCGGCGCAGGCGGGATATGTTGATTACCGACACGAGTATTACGATGATGGACGTAACTATGACCGTGTGTACATGTCACACCGTTTTGGTACGGGCTTTGGCGTGGCGGTAGAGGCTGTCTCGCGCTCCGATGAAAAGCAGTCTAATGATGCGCTCAATAATATGGAGAGCAACAGCAACGAATATACTGCCAGCTACCAGTTTACCTGGCAGGGATTTATCTGGCAGCCGGGTGTCGCGGTTGAAATGGGCGACGATATGGCTATCTATAAACCGTATTTACGCGTGCAGTATAATATCAATGACAGCTGGTGGACGGCGTTTCGTTATCGTACGGAATATACCCGTCGTAATGCAGACGGTAAAGATGACCGAACGGTATATCGCCCGGAAATGTGGCTGGGATATAATATCGATAACTGGATGTTCGAACTGAACGGAATTTATAAGTTCGCCGACAACGAAGATCTGTATAACAACAAAAAAGAGGATTACGAATATAACTTCCGCGTGGCATATAACATTGATTCGTGGGTGCCGTTTGTGGAAGTGGGTAACGTCTCATCCGGCTACAACACTGATACCACTGACGACCGACAGACGCGTCTGCGTGTCGGCTTAGGCTACAACTTCTGATAAACCCTCCCGCTGAGCACCCTCAGCGGGATCGCACCGCTGTTAGTATTCCCACGTCTCCGGGTCGATGCCCAGCTCACGCATGATTACCTTCGCCTCTTCCGGGATTTCGTCACTGCGCTCTTTGCGCAGATCGTCATCGTTCGGCAACGGTTGGCCGGTAAACGCATGCAGGAACGCTTCGCACAGCAGTTCACTGTTGGTTGCGTGACGCAGGTTGTTCACCTGACGACGCGTACGTTCATCGGTGAGGATCTTCAACACCTTCAGAGGAATGGACACCGTGATTTTCTTGACTTGCTCACTCTTCTTACCGTGCTCAGCGTATGGGCTGATATATTCGCCGCTCCATTCAGCCATGAGATACCTTTAATCCTCTCAGTCATTAATCTAAAGGTGCAAAACCGATAACCGACGGTTTTGAACCGTAATCTTGCGTAGTTTACCGTAGAGACGATACCGAGGCACGGATATTGCCGCTGTAGCGTGTCCTAAAGCATATAATTTTAACGGCTATTTGCGCATTGCTCAATCTATACGCAAAGAAGTTTAGATGTCCAGATGTATTGACGTCCATACTTTCAATGTTTACTCTGGTGGCTGACTTTTCACCTCATTCGCCAGGAAGCCTCACCATGACGCGTAAACAGGCCACCATCGCAGTGCGTAGCGGATTGAATGATGACGAGCAGTACGGCTGCGTTGTCCCGCCGATTCATCTTTCCAGTACCTATAATTTCACCGGATTTAATGAACCCCGCGCGCATGACTACTCGCGTCGTGGCAACCCTACGCGTGACGTCACCCAGCACGCGCTGGCGGAACTGGAAGGCGGCGCTGGAGCAGTATTAACCAACACGGGCATGTCTGCCATCCACCTGGTGACCACGGTGTTCCTGAAACCTGGCGATCTGCTGGTGGCGCCGCACGACTGTTACGGCGGCAGCTATCGCCTGTTTGACAGCCTGGCGAAGCGCGGCTGCTACCGCGTGCTGTTTGTCGACCAAAACGACGAGCAGGCGCTGAAACAGGCGCTGGCCGAGCAGCCGAAGCTGGTTCTGGTGGAAAGTCCAAGCAATCCATTGTTGCGCGTAGTCGACATTGCGAAAATTTGTCAGCTCGCAAGGGATGCGGGAGCGATAAGTGTAGTGGATAATACGTTCCTCAGTCCGGCCCTTCAGAACCCACTGGCACTGGGTGCCGATCTGGTGTTGCATTCATGCACTAAATATCTGAACGGCCATTCTGACGTGGTCGCGGGCGTGGTGATTGCAAAAGATCCCGACGTTGTCACGGAACTGGCATGGTGGGCCAATAACATTGGCGTCACCGCGGGCGCGTTCGACAGCTATCTGCTGTTGCGCGGCATCCGCACGCTGTCGCCGCGGATGGAGGTGGCTCAGCGCAATGCCCAGGCGATTGTGGACTTCCTGAAAACCCAGCCGCTGGTGAAGAAGCTTTATCACCCGTCGCTGCCGGAAAACCAGGGACACGAGATTGCTGCGCGCCAGCAGAAAGGATTTGGCGCGATGTTAAGTTTTGAACTGGACGGTGACGAGCAAACGCTGCGTCGCTTCCTGAGCGGGTTGTCATTGTTTACGCTGGCGGAATCCTTAGGGGGAGTTGAAAGCTTGATCTCCCACGCCGCGACCATGACGCACGCAGGTATGGCACCGGAAGCACGTGCCGCCGCCGGGATTTCCGAGACGCTGTTGCGTATCTCGACCGGTATTGAAGATTCTGAAGATTTAATTGCCGATCTGGAAAATGGCTTCCGGGTCGCAGCCAAGGGGTAATCATGAGTGTGATAGCGCAGGCAGGGGCGAAGGGTCGTCAGCTGCACAAGTTTGGTGGTAGTAGTCTTGCTGATGTGAAATGTTACCTGCGTGTCGCAGGGATCATGACCGAGTATTCACAGCCGGGGGACATGATGGTTGTCTCCGCGGCGGGCAGCACCACCAACCAGTTGATTAGCTGGCTGAAACTGAGCCAGACCGATCGCCTCTCTGCGCATCAGGTGCAACAGTCCTTACGTCGTTACCAGAGCGAACTGATTGCCGGTTTGCTGCCTGCGGACGTGGCGGACGGGCTGATTAGCGCCTTTACGCATGACCTTGAGCGTCTGGCGGCCCTGCTGGACAGCGGCATTACCGATGCGGTGTATGCGGAAGTGGTTGGCCACGGTGAAGTGTGGTCCGCACGTCTGATGGCCGCGGTGCTGCAACATCTTGGCGTAGAAGCCGCCTGGCTCGACGCGCGTGATTTTCTGCGTGCCGAACGCGCCGCGCAGCCGCAGGTGGACGAAGGGTTGTCTTACCCGCTGCTGCAACAGCTGCTGGTGCAACATCCCGGTAAACGTATTGTCGTCACCGGCTTTATCAGCCGCAGCAACGCGGGTGAAACCGTCCTGCTGGGCCGTAACGGTTCGGACTACTCGGCAACGCAAATTGGTGCGCTGGCGGGCGTGTCCCGCGTCACCATCTGGAGCGACGTGGCCGGTGTCTACAGCGCGGACCCGCGCAAAGTGAAAGATGCCTGTCTGCTGCCGCTGCTGCGTCTCGACGAAGCGAGCGAACTGGCGCGTCTGGCGGCCCCGGTGCTGCACGCGCGCACGCTACAGCCGGTTTCCGGCAGCGACATCGACCTGCAACTACGCTGTAGCTACACGCCGGATCAGGGTTCTACCCGCATTGAACGCGTGCTGGCATCCGGCACGGGCGCGCGCATTGTTACCAGCCACGACGACATTTGCCTGATTGAGTTCCAGGTGCCTGCGGGCCAGGATTTCAAACTGGCGCACAAAGATATCGACACCATCCTGAAACGTGCCCAGGTGCGTCCGCTGGCCGTTGGCGTACATAACGATCGCCAGCTGTTGCAGTTCTGCTATACCGCCGAAGTGGTGGACAGCGCCCTGAAAATTCTGGATGAAGCGGGCCTGCCGGGCGAGCTTCGCCTGCGTCAGGGGCTGGCGCTGGTGGCGATGGTGGGCGCGGGCGTCACCCGCAATCCGCTGCACTGCCACCGCTTCTGGCAGCAGCTGAAGGGCCAGCCGGTGGAGTTCACCTGGCAGTCGGAAGAGGGCATCAGCCTGGTTGCCGTGCTGCGCAAGGGGCCAACCGAAAGCCTGATTCAGGGTCTGCACACCTCGCTGTTCCGCGCGGAAAAACGCATCGGTCTGGTACTGTTCGGGAAAGGGAATATCGGTTCCCGCTGGCTGGAACTGTTCGCTCGCGAGCAGGTGACGCTTTCGGCGCGTACCGGGTTTGAATTCATTCTCGCAGGTGTGGTGGACAGCCGCCGCAGCCTGCTGAACTACGAAGGGCTGGACGCCAGCCGCGCGCTGGCCTTCTTCAACGATGAAGCGGTTGAGCAGGACGAAGAGTCGCTGTTCCTGTGGATGCGCGCGCACCCGTATGACGATCTGGTGGTGCTGGACGTGACCGCCAGCGAACAGCTGGCCGATCAGTATCTGGATTTCGCCAGCCACGGTTTCCACGTCATCAGCGCCAACAAACTGGCGGGAGCGAGCAGCACTGACAAATATCGCCAGATCCATGACGCATTCGAAAAAACGGGCCGTCACTGGCTGTATAACGCCACCGTTGGCGCAGGTCTGCCGGTTAACCATACCGTGCGCGACCTGATTGAAAGCGGCGACAGCATTCTGGCGCTGAGCGGCATCTTCTCCGGCACGCTCTCCTGGCTGTTTTTGCAGTTTGATGGCACCGTTCCGTTCACCGACCTGGTGGATCAGGCGTGGCAGCAGGGCTTAACCGAGCCGGATCCGCGCGTGGACCTTGCCGGTAAAGATGTGATGCGTAAGCTGGTGATCCTGGCGCGTGAAGCGGGCTACGACATTGAGCCGGGTCAGGTACGCGTTGAGTCTCTGGTGCCAGCGGGCTGTGAGGAAGGGTCTGTCGATCACTTCTTCGAGAACGGTGACGAGCTGAACGAGCAGATGGTGCAACGTCTGGAAGCGGCTAACGAGATGGGGCTGGTGCTGCGTTACGTGGCACGCTTTGAGGCGAACGGTAAAGCGCGCGTGGGCGTAGAGGCGGTGCGGCCTGAGCATCCGCTGGCGGCATTGCTGCCGTGCGATAACGTCTTCGCCATCGAGAGCCGCTGGTATCGCGATAACCCGCTGGTGATCCGTGGCCCTGGTGCCGGACGCGATGTGACCGCTGGCGCCATTCAGTCCGACATTAATCGTCTGGCTAAGCTGCTGTAATCTCTCCCCCTCACCCCAGCCCTCTCCCCTTTGGGGAGAGGGCTGGGGTGAGGGGGCCTCTTCACCCTCATCCTGAATTTCTCTCATCTTCCCTGAGCAAACCTCACCGTTATTGTGATTATTTCTGTTGACGTCACGCCGCTTTTCCGTCATTTTTACATCTGGACGTCTAAACGTATAGAAGTTCACAACACAACAAACAACGACACGCGAAAGATAGAGGTAAGGTATGAGCTTTTTTCACGCCAACCAGCGGGAAGCCCTGAATCAGAGCCTGGCTGAAGTAAACGGCCAGATTAATGTCTCTTTTGAATTTTTCCCGCCGCGCACCAGTGAAATGGAGCAAACCCTGTGGAGCTCTATCGATCGCCTGAGCAGCCTGAAGCCTAAGTTCGTCTCCGTGACCTACGGCGCTAACTCCGGTGAGCGTGACCGCACACACAGCATCATTAAGGGCATTAAAGACCGAACCGGTCTGGAAGCAGCGCCGCACCTGACCTGTATCGACGCCACCCGCGATGAACTGCGCGCCATTGCCCAGGACTACTGGAATAACGGCATTCGCCACATTGTGGCCCTGCGCGGCGACCTCCCGCCAGGCAGCGGTAAGCCAGAGATGTTTGCCGCCGATCTGGTCGGGTTGCTGAAAGACGTTGCTGACTTTGATATCTCCGTGGCCGCCTACCCTGAAGTTCACCCGGAAGCAAAAAGCGCCCAGGCGGATCTGCTCAACCTGAAGCGTAAAGTGGAAGCCGGTGCCAACCGCGCAATTACTCAGTTCTTCTTTGACGTTGAAAGCTACCTGCGCTTTCGCGACCGCTGCGTCTCGGCGGGTATTGATGTCGAAATCATCCCTGGCATTCTGCCGGTCTCGAACTTTAAACAGGCGAAGAAATTCGCGGATATGACCAACGTGCGCATTCCGCTGTGGATGTCCAAAATGTACGAGGGGCTGGACGACGATGCGGAAACCCGCAAGCTGGTGGGTGCCAATATCGCGATGGATATGGTGAAGATTTTAAGCCGCGAAGGGGTGAAAGATTTCCACTTCTACACGCTGAACCGCGCGGAAATGAGTTACGCGATTTGCCATACGCTCGGTGTTCGCCCGGCGCTGTAAAGTAAAAGCCCTCATAAAATGAGGGTTTTTTAATCGAACAGAAAATTAAAAGGTATTGGCTATCGAATCTGTGGATTAATTCAACTATCTCTTATCGCTAGTGGTGTATATCGTAACGGTAACACTGTAAAGGGAGCATAGCGATGAGCACGTCAGACGAGACCAATAACGCGGCATCCGCCGGCAAATGTCCGTTCCACCAGGGCGGCGTCGATCATAGCGCGGGTGCAGGTACCGGCAGCAAAGAGTGGTGGCCTAAACAACTTCGCATCGATCTTCTGAACCAACATTCCAACCGTTCGAACCCTCTGGGTGAAGACTTCGACTACCGCAAAGAATTCAGCAAGCTCGACTATTCCGCCCTTAAAGGCGATCTCAAAGCCCTTTTAACCGATTCTCAACCGTGGTGGCCTGCCGACTGGGGCAGCTATGCGGGCCTGTTTATCCGTATGGCCTGGCACGGCGCCGGTACTTACCGCTCCGTTGACGGACGCGGCGGCGCCGGACGCGGTCAGCAACGCTTTGCGCCGCTGAACTCCTGGCCGGATAACGTCAGCCTGGATAAGGCTCGCCGTCTGCTGTGGCCAATTAAGCAAAAATACGGACAAAAAATTTCCTGGGCCGACCTGTTTATCCTCGCGGGTAACGTGGCGCTGGAAAACTCCGGCTTCCGAACCTTTGGTTTTGGTGCCGGGCGTGAAGACGTCTGGGAACCGGATCTGGACGTGAACTGGGGCGATGAAAAAGCCTGGCTGACCCACCGTGACCCGGAAGCGCTGGCGAAGCGCCCGCTGGCGGCCACCGAAATGGGCCTGATTTACGTTAACCCGGAAGGGCCAAACGCCAGCGGTGAACCGCTGTCTGCGGCGGCGGCGATCCGCGCTACCTTTGGCAATATGGGCATGAACGACGAAGAGACCGTCGCGCTGATTGCAGGCGGCCATACGCTCGGTAAAACGCACGGCGCAGGCGAAGCCACGCACGTTGGCACTGACCCGGAAGCGTCGCCGATTGAAGCGCAGGGCCTGGGCTGGGCCAGCACGCACGGCACCGGTATTGGCGCTGACGCCATCACCTCCGGGCTGGAAGTCATCTGGTCACAAACCCCGACCCAGTGGAGCAACTACTTCTTCGAGAACCTGTTCAAATACGAATGGGTGCAGACGCGTAGCCCGGCGGGCGCAATTCAGTTTGAAGCCGTGGATGCGCCGGAAATTATGCCTGACCCGTTCGACCCGTCGAAAAAACGCAAGCCAACCATGCTGGTCACCGACCTGACGCTGCGTTTTGACCCGGAATTCGAGAAAATTTCCCGTCGCTTCCTGAACGATCCGCAGGCCTTCAACGAAGCCTTTGCGCGCGCGTGGTTTAAGCTGACCCACCGCGATATGGGGCCGAAATCCCGTTATATTGGTCCGGAAGTGCCGAAAGAAGATCTGATTTGGCAGGATCCGCTGCCTCAGCCGGTGTTCCATCCGACGCAGGAAGATATTGAAAGCCTGAAAGCGGAAATCGCGGCCTCTGGTCTCTCCGTGAGCGAGCTGGTTTCCGTGGCCTGGGCGTCGGCATCGACCTTCCGCGGCGGTGACAAGCGTGGCGGTGCCAACGGCGCGCGTCTGGCGCTGGCGCCTCAGCGCGACTGGGATGTGAACGCTGCGGCGGTGCGGGCGTTACCGGCTCTGGAAGCAATCCAGCGCACCACGAATAAAGCTTCACTGGCCGATATCATCGTGCTGGCAGGCGTTGTGGGCGTCGAACAGGCGGCGAAAGCGGCAGGCGTTTACGTCAACGTTCCGTTTACCCCAGGCCGCGTGGATGCGCGTCAGGACCAGACGGATATCGAGATGTTTAACCTGCTCGAACCGATTGCCGACGGCTTCCGCAACTACCGTGCGCAGGTAGATGTGTCCACCACCGAGTCACTGTTGATTGATAAAGCTCAACAGCTGACCCTGACCGCGCCGGAACTGACGGTGCTGATCGGCGGTCTGCGCGTACTGGGCGCAAACTTCGATGGCAGCAAAAATGGCGTGTTCACCAACCGCGAGGGCGTGCTGAGCAACGACTTCTTCGTGAATCTGCTGGATATGAACACCCAGTGGAAAGCGGCTGACGACTCAAACGAGCTGTTTACCGGTAGCGATCGCGCCAGCGGCGACGTGAAATACACCGCCACCCGCGCCGACCTGGTCTTCGGCTCCAACGCCGTCCTGCGTGCGCTGGCCGAAGTTTACGCCAGCAGCGATGCACACGAGAAGTTCGTCCGCGACTTCGTTGCCGCCTGGGCGCGAGTGATGGATTTGGATCGGTTTGACGTGAAGTAACCCTTGTGCCGGGTAGGCGTAGCCGCCACCCGGCCTTTTCGTTACTCCCACTCCTGCAAGAATCGCTGTCCGTACTGGTCCGCCACCAGCAGCGCCGCATACACCTGATCCGGCGTTACGCCGCCAGGCATGTTGTGAATGGTTTCCCCTTCGGCACAGGACGCCTCCGCGATCAGCCGCATTTTGGCCGGGATATCCTCTTTGATGTTCAGCTGCGCCAGGGTGATCGGCAGCCCAACGCTGTGGCAAAGCGCGGCGACGGTCTCAATTTCTTCAACCGGTGCGTTCTCCAGTACCAGCTGCGTCAGCGTGCCGAACGCGACCTTTTCACCATGATAGAAATGGTGCGCATCCGGTACCGCCGTCACGCCGTTGTGAATGGCGTGAGCCGCCGCCAGCCCGCCGCTTTCAAAGCCCACACCGCTCAGATAAGTGTTGGCTTCGATAATGCGTTCCAGAGCAGGCGTGACCACGTGCTGTTCCGCCGCGAGCATCGCCTTCTCACCTTCTTCAACCAGCGTGTTGTAGCACAGTTCAGCCAGCGCTAACGCCGCCTGCGTGCACTTGCCGCCTGCCATGGTGGTAGCACCGCTGCGTGAGCAGGCGCGCGCTTCAAACCAGGTTGCGAGGGCATCGCCTATCCCGGCGGCCAGCAGGCGCGCAGGTGCGCCTGCCACCACTTTGGTGTCGACTATTACCATGTTCGGGTTGTGCGGCAGCATCAGGTAGCGATCAAACTCGCCACTGTCGGTATAAATCACGGAGAGGGCGCTGCACGGCGCATCGGTGGAGGCAATGGTCGGGGCAATGGCCACCGGCACGTCCATAAAGTGGGCCAGCGCTTTGGCGGTATCCAGCGTTTTACCGCCGCCGATCCCCAGCACCGCCAGGCAGTCGGCGCTGTCTGCCAGCTTTTTCAGACGATCGATTTCATTTTGCGAACATTCGCCGCCAAAAGGTGCGATTTCGGCATGGAGTCCGGCATTTTTAAAACTCTGCCGCAGGGTTTCTTCAGCAAAACCCAGCACAAATTTATCGCCCACCACCAGCCAGCGATTCGCCAGCGGCTTCAGGTAGTCGCCGAGACGGGTGAGAACATCTGCGCCCTGGATGTATTTCCCCGGCGATTGAATGATACGGTCCATAACATTACTCCCTTAGTGTTTGAGGTAAATCCTGTCCTGTTCGAACTGCACTAAGAGTGACTCTACTCCCGGCGTGCCGGACTTTTGTTGCGCTACGTCTAAGGGAAACGTGATTGCCTGACAGGTGGCAAAAAATGAGAGGGATATCAGGGAAGGGGAGAGATCGAGATGTGCCCGGCAAGCGTAACGCTGCCGGGCACCGAGCATTAACCGGTGTTGCGCATACCCGCCGCAACGCCTGCAATTGTTACCATCAGCGCCTGTTCAACGCGCGGATCCGGCTCTTTACCTTCCTCTTCCGCCAGGCGGGAACGGTGCAGCAGTTCAGCCTGTAAAACGTTCAGCGGGTCGGTGTAAATATTACGCAGCTGGATAGACTCGGCGATCCACGGCAGGTCTTCCATCAGGTGGGAGTCGTTGGCAATATCCAGCACCACTTTAATGTCGCCTTCCAGCAGCTCGCGCAGCTCTTTACCCAGCGCCCACAGCTCTGGTTTCACCAGACGCTGATCGTAGTATTCCGCCAGCCACAGGTCGGCTTTCGAGAAGACCATCTCCAGCATCCCCAGACGGGTTGAGAAGAACGGCCAGTCGCGGCACATGGTTTCCAGTTCGCTCTGCTTACCGTCTTCCACCACTTTTTGCAGCGCGGCACCGGCACCCAGCCAGGCGGGCAGCATCAGGCGGTTCTGCGTCCAGGCGAAGATCCACGGTATGGCGCGCAGGGATTCGACACCGCCGGTCGGGCGACGCTTGGCCGGACGCGAACCCAGCGGCAGTTTACCCAGCTCCTGTTCAGGCGTGGCTGAACGGAAGTAAGGGACGAAATCTTTATTTTCACGCACGTAGCCGCGGTACAGATCGCAGGAGATGTCTGACAGCTCGTCCATAATCCGGCACCAGGACTCTTTTGGCTCCGGCGGCGGCAGCAGGTTGGCTTCCAGGATCGCACTGGTATAGAGCGACAGGCTGCTGATGGTCACTTCCGGCAGGCCGTACTTGAAGCGGATCATCTCGCCCTGCTCGGTCACGCGCAGGCCGCCTTTCAGGCTTCCCGGTGGTTGAGAGAGCAGCGCTGCGTGTGCAGGTGCACCGCCACGGCCAATGGATCCGCCGCGTCCGTGGAACAGGGTCAGTTCAATACCGGCTTTCTCGCAGGTTTTGATTAGCGCGTCCTGCGCCTGGTACTGCGCCCAGGAAGCCGCCATCACGCCCGCATCTTTTGCGGAGTCGGAATAGCCAATCATCACCATCTGTTTGCCCTGAATAAAGCCGCGATACCAGTCGATGTTCAGCAGCTGGGTCATGACGTCGTTGGCGTTGTTCAGGTCATCGAGGGTCTCAAACAGCGGAGCCACCGGCAGAGCGTAGTCAATGCCCGCTTCTTTCAGCAGCAGGTGAACGCCCAGCACGTCGGACGGGGTTTTCGCCATGGAGATCACATAGGCGGCCACCGATCCTTTCGGCGCATCCACGATCGCTTTACAGGTGTTGAGCACTTCGCGGGTGTCGTTGCTTGGCTCCCAGTTGCGCGGCAGCAGCGGGCGCTTGGAGTTCAGCTCGCGGATCAGGAACGCCTGTTTGTCGGCTTCTGACCAGCTTTCATAGTCGCCGATGCCGAGATAGCGGGTCAGCTCGCCCAGCGCTTCCGTATGGCGGGTGCTTTCCTGACGGACGTCGATACGCACCAGCGGCACGCCGAAACACTTCACGCGGCGCAGGGTGTCGAGCAGTTCGCCGTTGGCGATGATGCCCATCCCACAGGCCTGGAGCGATTTATAGCAGGCGTACAGCGGCTCCCAGAGCTGTTCGTTCTGGCTCAGCAGACCTTCCGGCTTCGGCAGGCGCTGGCCTTTCAGACGCGCTTCCAGCCAGGCCTGAGTCGCCATCAGCTGACCGCGCAGTTTTTTCATCAGGAAACGGTAAGGCTCGCTGGCGCCTTCTTCACCCGCCAGCGCGCGCAGTTCCGGCGTCGCTTCTACCATCGACAGTTCGGAGATCAGCACCTGAATATCTTTCAGGAACAGATCGGTCGCTTTCCAGCGGCTCAGCAGCAGGACGTGGCGGGTGATCTCCGCGGTCACGTTCGGGTTGCCGTCGCGGTCGCCGCCCATCCAGGAGGTAAAGCGTACCGGCACAAAGTCGACCGGCAGACGGTAGCCGAGGTTCTCTTCCAGCTGTTCGTTCAGCTCGCGCAGATAGTTAGGTACACCTTCCCACAGGCTGTTTTCCACCACCGCAAAGCCCCATTTGGCTTCGTCGACCGGGCTTGGGCGGTGCTTACGAATTTCATCCGTGTGCCAGGACTGGGCAATTAGCTGGCGCAGACGGCGCATCAGCTGGTTACGTTCATAGTCGGCGATGTCTTTGTTATCCAGCTGTTTCAGACAGTTGTTCACTTCCACCATTTTGTGGATCAGCGTACGACGGGTGATTTCAGTTGGGTGTGCGGTCAGCACCAGCTCCAGCGAAAGGGATTCCACCGCTTTTTTGATTGTGGCTTCGTTGAGGTCGGGCTGGTCTTTGAGTTTGCGCAGGGTGCGGGCAATGACTTCCGGGTTGCTGGCCGCTTCGCCTTTCGGCGAAATGCTGTGGTATTGCTCAGCGGTGTTTGCCAGATTCAGGAACTGGCTGAAGGCGCGGGCAACGGGCAGCAGCTCATCGTTGGAGAGGTTCTGCAAGGTGGTGAGCAGCTCCTGACGATTGGCCTCGTTACCGGCGCGGGAAGATTTAGACAGCTTGCGGATGGTTTCAACGCGGTCGAGGATATTTTCCCCCAGTGCGTCTTTGATGGTATCTCCAAGCACTTTGCCGAGCATACTGACATTACTACGCAACGCGGAATATTGTTCGTTCATAAAAACCCAGTCACCCCATCATTTTTGTTTATGCCCATGCGAAAATCTTCTGGACATTATTTTGTCATCTCCCTTTATAAAGCCACGTAAAACCCCCGTCGTCAATTGCTGCGAAAACGGTTCAGCAAACGAATAAATGCGGGCAATTTACGAAATTTAATTCGCATTGCGTCAGATAAGAGATGCTTATGGGAATGTGACGGAGATCGCGGGATTTTTCCCCTCACCCTGCCCTCTCCCCAGAGGGGAGAGGGTGTTCAAATTCCCTCTCCCCTCTGAGGAGAGGGTTAGGGTGAGGGGGGAGTTTTTAATTAATGCCAGCAGAAGTGATGAACAACCTGGGTAATCAGCTCGCGGGTGGGCTTGATGAAGCGTGTTTCCAGATATTCATCTGGCTGATGGGCCTGATTAATGGAGCCTGGACCCAGAACCAGCGTCGGGCACAGCGTCTGAATAAACGGTGCTTCGGTGCAGTAGTTCACCACGTCGGTTTTCTCACCGAGCAGCTTTTCCACCACTTCGACCAGCTGGTGGTCCGGCGGGCATTCGTAGCCTGGAATCGGTGGATGCAATTCAGAAACCGTCAGACGTCCCGGCCAGCGCTCGCTCACTGGCGCCAGCGCTTCGTTCAGTAAGCCATCCAGATCGCTCAGCGTCATGCCCGGCAGCGGACGGATATCCATATGCAGCTCGCAGCAGGCACAGATACGGTTGGACGCATCGCCGCCGTGCAGGCTGCCGAGGTTCAGCGTTGGATAAGGCACGGTGAACGCCTCGTAGTGATACCGCTCTTTCAGGTCGTCGCGCAGGGCCATGATGCGGCCAATGGCGTCATGCATCAGCTCGATGGCGTTCACGCCGCGCGCCGGATCGCTGGAGTGGCCGGACTGGCCGAGCACGCGCACGGCGGTAGAGATATGGCCTTTATGGGCACGAATCGGTTGAAGGGAGGTCGGTTCGCCGATGATCGCGCAGTCCGGGCGAATCGACGTATTTTCAGAGAAATAACGTGCGCCCGCCATGCTGGTCTCTTCATCGGCGGTCGCCAGAATGTAGAGCGGCTTTTTCAGGGTTGTCACGTCCACGTCACGCAGCGCGTCGAGGATAAAGGCGAAGAAGCCTTTCATGTCGGCGGTGCCCAGACCATAAAGCTTGTTGTCATGCTCGGTCAGGGTGAACGGATCGCGCGTCCAGCGGCCATCGTCAAACGGCACGGTGTCGGTGTGGCCAGCCAGCAGCAGGCCGCCAGCGCCATGTCCGGTACTGGCGAGCAGGTTAAATTTGTGGCGTGTTCCGGGGACGGGCTGAACCTCAACGTTAAACCCAAGATCGCTAAACCAACCCGCCAGCAGATTGATTAAAGACTCATTGCTCTGATCCAGTGCTTCTTCCGTCGCGCTGATGGAGGGTGTGGCAATCAGGGCGCGGTAAATCTCGATAAATGGCGGTAAGTTCATTTTCATTGTTGACACACCTTAGGTCGTGATAGTATCAATATTCATGCAATAAATGTGAATAAAAATACATTAACGTTGAGCATAAAGGAACCCGATGTTGAATACGCTGATTGTAGGCGCTAGCGGTTATGCGGGCGCAGAGCTTGTAAGCTACGTAAATCGCCACCCTCATATGACCATAACCGCTTTGACCGTGTCAGCGCAAAGCAATGATGCCGGAAAGTTAATTTCCGATTTGCATCCGCAGCTTAAGGGCATTGTCGATCTGCCTTTGCAGCCGATGTCTGATATCAGCGAGTTCACCGACGGCGTTGACGTGGTGTTTTTAGCCACGGCGCATGAAGTCAGCCACGACCTGGCACCGCAGTTTTTAGCGGCTGGCTGCGTGGTCTTTGATCTCTCCGGCGCGTTTCGCGTTAACGACAGCGCGTTCTACGAAAAATATTACGGTTTCACCCATCAGCACCCGGATCTGCTCGAAAAAGCGGTGTATGGCCTGGCGGAGTGGAGCGCAGATAAACTGAAAGAAGCGAACCTGGTTGCCGTGCCGGGCTGCTACCCGACGGCGGCGCAGCTTTCCCTGAAGCCACTGATCGACGCGGGTCTGCTGGATCTGAGCCAGTGGCCAGTGATCAACGCCACCAGCGGCGTGAGCGGTGCCGGGCGCAAAGCGGCGATCTCCAACAGCTTCTGCGAAGTGAGCCTTCAGCCGTATGGCGTGTTTAATCACCGTCATCACCCTGAAATCACCACCCATCTGGGGGCGGAGGTGATTTTTACTCCGCACCTGGGCAGCTTTCCGCGCGGGATCCTCGAAACCATTACCTGCCGCCTGAAGCCGGGCGTGACCAAAGAGCAGGTGAGCGAGGTCTTCACGCAGGCGTATGCGGATAAACCGCTTGTGCGCCTGTATGACAAAGGTGTGCCGGCGTTGAAAAACGTGGTTGGCCTGCCGTTCTGCGACATCGGCTTCGCCGTGCAGGGCGAGCATCTGATTGTGGTCGCCGCAGAAGACAACTTACTCAAAGGCGCTGCCGCACAGGCAATGCAGTGTGCAAATATTCGTTTCGGCTTCCCTGAAACGCAGGCTCTTATTTAAGGTGTGATGATGAATCCATTAATTATCAAACTCGGTGGTGTACTGCTGGACAGCGAAGAAGCGCTGGAGCGTCTGTTTACCGCGCTGGTGAACTATCGCGAATCACATCAACGTCCGCTGGTGATTGTGCACGGCGGCGGCTGCGTGGTGGATGAGCTGATGAAAGGGCTCAACCTGCCGGTGAAAAAGAAGAACGGCCTGCGCGTCACCCCTGCTGACCAGATTGACATCATCACCGGTGCGCTGGCGGGTACGGCGAATAAAACGCTGCTGGCGTGGGCGAAGAAACACCACATTGCGTCCGTTGGCCTCTACCTGGGCGACGGCGACAGCGTAAAAGTGACCCAGCTCGACGAAGAGCTTGGTCATGTTGGACTGGCGCAGCCAGGTTCGCCTAAGCTGATTAACACCCTGCTGGAAGGCGGTTTCCTGCCGGTAGTGAGTTCTATCGGCGTGACCGAAGAGGGCGAGCTGATGAACGTCAACGCGGACCAGGCGGCAACCGCGCTGGCGGCCACGCTGGGCGCAGACCTGATCCTGCTCTCCGACGTGAGCGGCATTCTGGACGGCAAAGGCCAGCGCATTGCGGAAATGACTGCCGCGAAAGCCGAGCAGCTGATCGATCAGGGCATTATTACCGACGGCATGATCGTTAAAGTGAACGCCGCGCTGGATGCGGCCCGCACGCTGGGTCGTCCGGTGGATATCGCCTCCTGGCGCCACGCGGAGCAGCTCCCGGCGCTGTTTAACGGCACGCCGATTGGCACACGTATTCTGGCGTAAGTTTTTTATTGAATGACCGTAGGCCGGGTAAGCGAAGCGCCACCCGGCGGAACTAACGAATAAAGGAACGATGTTATGGCACTTTGGGGTGGGCGTTTTACACAGGCAGCGGATCAGCGGTTCAACCAGTTCAACGACTCTTTGCGCTTTGACTACCGCCTGGCCGAACAGGATATTGTCGGCTCTGTGGCCTGGTCCAAAGCGCTGGTGACCGTTGGCGTGCTGACCGCAGATGAACAGCAGCAGCTGGAAGAGGCGCTGAACAATCTGCTGGAAGAGGTGCGTCTGGATCCGGAGCAAATCCTCCAGAGCGATGCCGAAGATATTCACAGCTGGGTGGAAGGCAAACTCATCGACAAAGTCGGCCAGCTGGGTAAAAAGCTGCATACCGGGCGTAGCCGTAATGACCAGGTTGCGACCGACCTGAAGCTGTGGTGTAAAGAGACCGTCGGTGAACTGCTGGCGGCGAATCGTCAGTTGCAGAGCGCGCTGGTGGACACCGCGCAGAACAATCAGGACGCGGTGATGCCGGGTTATACCCACCTGCAACGCGCGCAGCCGGTGACGTTCGCGCACTGGTGTCTGGCCTATGTTGAGATGCTGGCGCGTGATGAAAGCCGTTTACAGGATACCTTAAAGCGTCTGGACGTCAGTCCGCTGGGCAGCGGTGCGCTGGCCGGTACGGCATATGAGATCGATCGCGAGCAGCTGGCAGGCTGGCTGGGCTTTGCCTCCGCCACCCGCAACAGTCTGGATAGCGTCTCTGACCGCGACCACGTGCTGGAGCTGCTGTCGAATGCCTCTATCGGGATGGTGCACCTGTCGCGCTTTGCCGAAGATCTGATCTTCTTTAACTCTGGCGAAGCCGGGTTTGTGGAGCTATCCGACCGCGTGACCTCAGGCTCCTCCCTGATGCCGCAGAAGAAAAACCCGGATGCGCTGGAACTGATCCGCGGTAAATGTGGCCGCGTGCAGGGCGCGCTGACCGGTATGATGATGACCCTGAAAGGGCTGCCGCTGGCGTATAACAAAGATATGCAGGAAGACAAAGAAGGGCTGTTCGACGCGCTCGACACCTGGCTGGACTGTCTGCATATGGGGGCGCTGGTGCTGGACGGCATTCAGGTGAAACGTCCGCGCTGCCAGGAAGCGGCGCAGCAGGGGTATGCTAATTCTACCGAGCTGGCGGACTACCTGGTAGCGAAAGGCGTACCGTTCCGCGAGGCGCACCATATTGTGGGTGAAGCGGTGGTGGAAGCGATTCGTCAGGGTAAAGCCCTTGAAGAGCTGGCGCTTGCCGACCTGCAAAAATTCAGCGCAGTTATCGCGGAGGATGTCTACCCGATTCTGGCATTGCAGTCGTGCCTGGATAAGCGTGCAGCGAAAGGCGGCGTATCGCCGAAGAAGGTAGCGCAGGCGATTGCGGAGGCGAAAAACCGGTTGGTTTGATGCCTGAAATGTCGGGTGGCGGCTTCGCCTTACCCGACCTACAAAACCCCAGCCCAGCCCTGAGTTGGGCTTTTTTTTGCAAAAAAAAAGCGGACCACGGGGTCCGCAAAAGTTCACGTTGGCTTTAGTTTTTCGAGTTTTGAGAGAAACTCGCTGACGGTGCGGGGTCGTTTTGGGTCAAACACGGGCCGCCTCGTCTATGTGGTGTATTATTCAACAGAAAGCTTGATAGGGATAATCGTTCGTTGCTATGCTATCTATCGCCATGAACTATCGTGGCGACGGAGGATGAATAATGAATATTCGTGATCTTGAATACCTGGTAGCGTTAGCCGAGCACCGCCATTTTCGCCGCGCGGCAGACTCCTGCCACGTCAGCCAGCCGACGCTGAGCGGTCAGATCCGCAAGCTGGAAGATGAGCTGGGCGTGATGCTGCTGGAGCGCACCAGCCGTAAGGTACTGTTCACGCAGGCAGGTCTGCTGCTGGTGGATCAGGCGCGCACCGTACTGCGCGAGGTCAAAGTGCTCAAGGAAATGGCAAGCCAGCAGGGGGAGGCGATGTCCGGCCCGCTGCATATTGGCCTGATCCCAACCGTTGGCCCGTACCTGTTGCCGCAAATCATTCCGATGCTGCACCAGACGTTCCCGAAACTCGAAATGTACCTGCATGAAGCGCAAACCCATCAGCTGCTGGCCCAGTTAGACAGCGGCAAGCTCGACTGTGCGATTCTGGCGCTGGTCAAAGAGAGTGAAGCGTTTATTGAAGTACCGCTGTTCGATGAGCCGATGATGCTGGCGATCTATGAAGATCACCCGTGGGCGAACCGCGATCGCGTGCCGATGGCCGATCTGGCCGGTGAAAAGCTGCTGATGCTGGAAGATGGTCACTGCCTGCGCGATCAGGCGATGGGCTTCTGCTTCGAAGCGGGTGCCGATGAAGATACCCATTTCCGCGCAACCAGCCTGGAAACGCTGCGTAATATGGTCGCGGCGGGAAGCGGTATTACGCTGCTGCCTGCGCTGGCGGTGCCGCACGAGCGTAAACGTGATGGCGTGGTCTATCTGCCGTGCATTAAGCCGGAGCCGCGTCGCACCATTGGTCTGGTTTATCGTCCCGGGTCACCGCTGCGCAGCCGCTATGAGCAGCTGGCAGAGGCCATCCGCGGTGCGATGGATGGCCATTTCGACAACGCGTTAAAACAGGCGGTTTAAGCCATTCAGCGCGGCTACCCGATAGGCTTCCGCCATGGTCGGGTAGTTAAAGGTGGTGTTAACGAAGTACTCAATGGTGTTGCCACCACCTTTTTGCTCCATGATCGCCTGGCCGATGTGAATGATTTCCGCCGCGCGTTCACCGAAGCAGTGAATACCGAGGATCTCTTTCGTCTCGCGATGGAACAGGATCTTCAGCGTACCCACGCTCATTCCCACGATTTGCGCCCGTGCCAGATGTTTAAACTGGGCACGACCCACCTCGTAAGGCACCTTCATGGCCGTCAGCTGCTGCTCGGTTTTGCCGACAGAACTGATTTCCGGAATGGTGTAGATGCCTGTCGGGATATCTTCAATAAGATGCGCCGTCGCCTCACCTTTCACCAGAGCCTGTGCGGCGATGCGGCCCTGATCGTAAGCGGCGGAGGCCAGGCTTGGATAACCAATCACGTCGCCCACCGCGTAAACATGCGGCAGCGCAGTCTGGTACATGCTGTTGACCTTGAGCTGGCCGCGGCTGTCGGTTTCAAGCCCAATATTCTCCAGCTGCAATGAATCCGTGTTGCCGGTACGGCCGTTGGCATACAGCAGGCAGTCCGCTTTCAGCTTCTTACCGGATTTCAGGTGCATGATCACACCGTCGTCGCAGCCTTCGATTTTCTCATACTCTTCGTTGTGGCGAATCACCACCCCGCTGTTCCAGAAGTGGTAGGAGAGGGAATCTGACATCTCCTGATCGAGGAACGCCAGCAGCCGGTCGCGGGTGTTGATCAGATCAACTTTGACCTCCATTCCCCGGAAGATCGACGCATATTCACAGCCAATCACGCCCGCGCCATAGATGATCACATGGCGTGGCTCGTGGTGCAGGCTGAGGATGGAGTCGCTGTCGTAAATGCGCGGGTGCGAGAAGTCCACGTCTGCCGGATGGTACGGACGGGAACCGCAGGCAATCACAAACTTTTCAGCGGTGAGCGTCTCGACCGAACCGTCGTGGCACTCCAGCGCCAGGGTGTGTTCATCCACAAAATGCGCGTTCCCTTGCAGAATTTCACAGTGGTTACGCTCATAGAAACCCTGACGCATGCGCGTCTGCTGGTTAATGACCGTGTCTGCGTGATTCAGGATATCGGCAAAGGAAGAACGAAGAAGTCGGGAGTGGTCGCTGTAAAGAGGGTTCTGGTTAAATTCGATAATGCGGCTAACGGCGTGGCGGAGGGCTTTCGAAGGGATGGTGCCCCAGTGGGTGCAACCGCCGCCGACATTATGGTAGCGCTCAATAACCGCTACTCTGGCTCCCTGTTTTACCAGACCCATAGCAGCACCTTCGCCGCCGGGGCCGGAACCAATAACTATTGCGTCGTAATCGTAGGAATGTGGCATGGCAAGGCTTACCTGTTCTTATACATAAAAGCAACAGAATCATAACATCATTGCCAGGGTAACCCAATTATCGTTGTGCTTTTTTCGGGCAGTGGAGCACAAACCGCCCGTAAACAATCATTCACAAAGCCAGGTAAACAGATTAATTTTATTCTCTGGTATAGTGCCAACGGGCCTTTGGAAGGATTCAACTATCGTGATGGGCGTAAGAGCACAACAAAAAGAGAAAACCCGGCGTTCGCTGGTGGAAGCCGCATTCAGTCAACTGAGTGCTGAGCGGAGTTTTGCCAGTTTAAGCCTGCGTGAAGTGGCGCGCGAGGCCGGGATTGCGCCAACGTCCTTCTATCGTCATTTCCGTGATGTGGATGAACTGGGCCTGACCATGGTCGACGAGAGCGGTTTGATGCTGCGCCAGCTTATGCGTCAGGCGCGTCAGCGTATCGCCAAAGGCGGCAGCGTGATCCGCACCTCCGTCTCGACGTTTATGGAATTTATCGGCAATAACCCTAACGCGTTCCGCCTGCTGTTGCGCGAACGTTCCGGCACGTCAGCCGCGTTTCGTGCCGCCGTTGCGCGTGAAATTCAGCATTTCATCGCGGAACTTGCCGACTATCTTGAACTCGAAAACCATATGCCGCGTGCGTTTACTGAAGCACAGGCCGAGGCAATGGTGACGATTGTTTTCAGCGCGGGTGCCGAAGCGCTGGATGTCAGCATTGAACAACGTAAGCAACTCGAAGAGCGACTGGTATTGCAGCTGCGGATGATTTCTAAAGGTGCGTACTACTGGTATCGCCGTGAACAAGAGAAGTTGGCACATCAAAACGATGAGTGAAGGTGAGTAATGAAACAGTCAGGTCAGGATAAAGGAACGTTGTTGCTGGCATTGATCGCTGGCTTATCCATTAATGGTACGTTTGCGGCGGTGTTTAGCTCAATTGTACCGTTCTCGATTTTCCCCATTATTGCGCTGGTGCTGACGGTGTACTGCCTGCATCAACGTTATTTAAATCGCACTATGCCTGTCGGATTACCGGGGCTGGCCGCAGCCAGTTTTATTCTGGGTGTACTGTTGTACAGTACCGTGGTGCGTGCAGAGTATCCGGATATTGGTTCTAACTTCCTGCCTGCGGTGCTGTCCGTGGCGCTGGTGTTCTGGATTGGCTCTCGCATGCGTAGCCGCAAGAGCCAGTTGCCAGAGTAAAGGGTTTTGTCATTGTAGGCCGGATAAGCGAAGCGCCATCCGGCTTTTTTGGCAGGTGGCGCTTCGCTTACCTGCCCTACAAGGCCCACATTACTTCGCCGTGAGCAGTACGCCGCACTCCATATGGTGCGTATACGGGAACTGATCGAACAACGCCAGACGTTCAACCTTGTGCGTCTGGCTCAATGTTTCCAGATTCTTGCACAGCGTCTCCGGGTTACAGGAGATGTACAAAATACGCGGGTACGCCTGCACCATCTTCTCGGTTTCACTGTCCAGGCCACTGCGCGGCGGATCGACAAAGATTGTCTCACACTGGTAGCTTTTCAAATCAATCCCTTGCAGGCGGTTAAACTCACGTACGCCGTTCATCGCCTGGGTAAACTCTTCTGCCGCCATACGAATGATTTGCACGTTATCAATATGGTTAGCGGCGATGTTGTACTGCGCGGCTGCCACCGACGGTTTGGCGATTTCCGTCGCCAGCACGCGCTCGAAGTTACGCGCCAGCGCCAGCGAGAAGTTGCCATTACCACAGTAGAGTTCCAGCAGATCGCCCGTCGATCCTTCCGTCGCGTTCAGCGCCCACTCCAGCATCTGCACGTTCATGGCGGCGTTCGGCTGGGTGAAGCTGTTTTCCACCTGGCGATAAACCATCTCTTTACCTGCCACCGGCAGACGCTCGTCGATGTAATCCTGATCGAGCATGATTTTGGTTTTAGTCGCGCGGCCAATCAGGTGCACGTTAATGTTCTGCGCCCGCAGCGCATCACGCAGGGTTTCTGCCTGTTCGCGCCACTCGTCGGTCAGCGCTTTGTGATAGAGCAGAGAGACAATGGCCTGATTGCTTTGGGTGGTCAGGTAGTCGATCTGGAACAGCTTGTTGCGCAGCACCGGATTGTTGCGCACACCGTCGATCATCAGCGTCATCAACTGGTTAATCAGTTCGCTCGCCGCCGGAAAACTGTCTACGCGAATACGGGATTTCGTCTGCTGATCGAAAATGATGTGGTACAGGTCATCGCCGTCGTGCCAGATGCGGAATTCGGCGCGCATACGGTAGTGGCTGACCGGAGAACGAAACACCTCGGGAACGGGCGCGTTGAAAGGCGTCATCATACTTTGCAGGCGGACAACTTTTTCTGCCAGCTGTGCGTCGTACTGTTCTGTCGGGAGGTGTTCGGGGGTCATGATGCGTCCTGAGTGATAAAGAATTACGCGGGGATTGTAGGGATTGTGCAGTGGATGTCCAGATTTAATGGCTAATAGCTGTCTGGACATCTATACGTGTCTAATTGTAGCATTCTGTTTCCGGTCTCCTGAGAGTGAAAAGGGAATCCAGTGTAAATCTGGAGCTGACGCGCAGCGGTAAAGACTGGCGGGATGAGAGTTGTAGACACTGTGAAAACGGGAAGTCTTCATCCGTATAACGCCACCCAGCCCGAAGACCTGCCGGGATCACGTCGCATTTGGTTTCATCATCGCGTGCTATCGATGAGGCCTGCGGCATCCTTCTTATATTGTGGATGCTTTAACAATGATTAAAAAAGTATCGCTGTTGACGGCGTTGTCCGTCACGGCATTTTCGGGCTGGGCGCAGGAAAGCGCTGACTCGTTGGTGGTGACAGCAAACCGTTTTGAACAACCTGAAAAATCTGTTCTGGCTGCAACGTCTGTCGTGACGCGGGCCGATATCGATCGCTGGCAATCCACCACGGTTCTGGATGTCATGCGTCGCCTGCCCGGCGTAGATACGGCGCAAAATGGCGGGATGGGGCAGCTCTCTTCTCTCTTTATTCGCGGTACGAACTCCAGCCACGTCCTGATTCTCGTCGATGGCATCCGCCTTAACCAGGCGGGCGTTACGGGGTCGTCCGATCTCAGCCAGTTTCCGATCTCCCTGGTGCAACGCATCGAATACATTCGTGGACCGCGTTCGGCAGTGTACGGCTCGGATGCGATTGGTGGCGTAGTCAACATTATCACTACGCGTGCGAAGGATGGCACAACGCTGAATGCTGGCGTTGGGACGCACGGCTTCCAGAATTATGGTGGCAGCACCCAGCAAACGTTGGGTGACAGTACGCGCGTTACGCTGGCAGGGGATTACACCTACACAAAAGGTTTTGACGTCGTTGCGGACGGTAATAATGGCGGCCTTGCCCAGACCGATCGCGACGGTTTTATGAATAAAACGCTCTACGGCGCACTGGAGCATGCTTTCTCTGAACAATGGAGTGGTTTCGTTCGCGGCTATGGTTACAGCAATCGTACCGCCTATGACGGCTATTACAGTTCATTTTCCCCTGATGTACTGGTCGATACCCGCCAGCTCTATAGCCAGACCTGGGATGCCGGATTGCGGTTTAACCAGGATATTTTCCATTCACAGTTGCTCTCCAGCTACAGTCACAGCAAAGACTACAATTACGATCCGCATCTTGGACGCTATGATTCCACGGCTACCCTGGATGAAATCAAACAGTACAACGTTCAGTGGACCAACTCTGTTGACGTGGGGCATGGCAACATCGGCGCGGGCGTTGACTGGCAGAAGCAGAGCACCGAGCCGGGTACCAACTACGTAACTAACGCCTACGACCTGCGTAACACCGGCGTCTACCTGACCGGGTTGCAGCAGTTTGGAGATTTCACTCTGGAGGCGGCGGCCCGCAGCGATGACAACTCTCAGTTTGGTCGTCATGGTACCTGGCAAAGTAGCGCAGCCTGGGAGTTCGTTGACGGTTACCGCTTCATAGCCTCTTATGGCACGGCCTATAAAGCGCCGAATCTGGGTCAGCTCTATGGCTTCTACGGCAATGCCCATCTTGATCCTGAAGAGAGCAAGCAGTGGGAAGGGGCGTTTGAAGGCCTGACGGCGGGCGTGAGCTGGCGCGTATCCGGGTATCGTAATGACGTTGATAATCTCATCGACTTCAATAATAACCTTCAGCAATATTACAACGTCGGCAAAGCACGCATTAAAGGTGTAGAAGCGACAGCGTCGTTTGATACGGGTCCGTTGACGCATACCGTGGGCTACGACTATGTGGATGCCCGCAATGCGGCAACCAACCAACTTCTGGATCGTCGTGCTAAGCAGCAGGTGAAGTATCAGCTCGATACGCAGATCTATGATGTTGACTGGAGCCTGACGTATCACTATCTCGGCACACGCTACGACACCGACTTTGGAACCTATCCGTCAGAGAAAGTTAAAATGGGCGGCGTCAGCCTCTGGGATGTCGCGGTTTCATATCCTGTCACCTCTCATCTCACAGTTCGTGGTAAAATAGCCAACCTGTTCGATAAAGATTACGAGACAGTTTATGGCTACCAAACTGCAGGACGGGAATACACCTTGTCTGGCAGCTACACCTTCTGATCCGCGTCCCACCGTGCTGGTGTTCGATTCCGGCGTCGGTGGGCTTTCGGTCTATGATGAGATTCGGCAGCTCCTGCCGGATCTCCATTACATCTACGCCTTCGATAACGTCGCGTTCCCGTATGGGGAAAAGAGTGAAGACTTTATTGTTGAGCGTGTGGTTGAAATCGTCACCGCGGTACAAAAGCGTTATCCCCTGGCGCTGGCGGTCATTGCCTGTAATACGGCAAGCACGGTCTCTCTTCCTGCCCTGCGCGAAAAATTCCCGTTCCCGGTTGTGGGCGTTGTCCCGGCAATCAAACCTGCGGCGCGTCTGACGGCGAACGGCATTGTGGGGTTGCTGGCTACGCGCGGTACGGTAAAACGTCCTTATACGCGTGAGCTTATTGAGCGCTTTGCCAACGAATGCCAGATCGCCATGCTCGGCTCTGCGGAGCTGGTGGAAATGGCGGAAGCGAAACTGCACGGCGAGACGGTATCGCTTGAAGAGCTGCGCCGCATTCTGCGTCCGTGGCTGCGGATGCAGGAACCACCGGATACGGTTGTTCTTGGCTGCACCCATTTCCCGCTATTACAGGAGGAGCTGTTAAAGGTTCTGCCTGAAGGGACCCGGCTGGTGGATTCCGGTGCGGCGATTGCGCGTCGGACGGCCTGGCTGCTGGAACACGAGGCGCCGGATGCGAAATCAGCGGATGCAAACATCGCGTTCTGTATGGCGATAACAAAAGAAACCGAACAACTTTTGCCCGTTTTGCAGCGTTATGGCTTCGAAACGCTCGAAAAACTGGCGCTGTAGCACGGTTTTGAGCAAAAAAGAGACGGTTGAACGTTTTTTTTCAAAGAGGGGTTGTCAACGTCTGAGAACTCCCTATAATGCGCCTCCACTGACACGGAACAACGGCTTACAAGCCGCCGGGACAGCGGGGTTCAGAGATGAACGCCAACAGAGAAAAGTGAAAATAATTGCTTGACTCTGAATGAGGAAAACGTAATATACGGGACCTCGCAGCGATGAGCTGAAAGCCGCGTTGCAACTGCTCTTTAACAATTTATCAGACAATCTGTGTGGGCACTCAAAGTGACATGGAT
>NZ_JBMKHS010000025.1:0-67691 GCF_049238105.1 Enterobacter cloacae complex sp. IR5418
CGTGCCGTTGTTCCGTGTCAGTGGAGGCGCATTATAGGGAGTTCTTCTGAAGTGACAAGCACTAAATACAAAAAACTTTTTGTTCGCTCACTTTTCAAACTCAACGCTTATTTAACCCGCGAATCGTCCGTTAAACGCGCAATTTCACGGGCAAAACTGGCGACCTGTGCCCAGTCGGTATAAACCACCTCTTTACGCGTATCCGTTTCCCCGCCCGTCATCTTCATGATCAGGCGGATCATAAAGCGGTCATACCAGCGGTAACGCGGGTAACGCAGCGCGCCAGCAAAAACAGAACAAATATCGGGCTGCCATGGCGAACTTAGCAAAAACTTGCGCGTATAGCTGTTGGTCTGCGGGGTACGCTTCTCCGCTTTACGGGCAACCAGGTTGACCGAGTAAAACGCGCCAGGCAGCTTAGCGAGCTCCGCCGTATGCTTTTTCACAAAGCGATCCAGCGCAGGATGGAAATGGCCATAACGAATCGACGCGCCAATCACCACGCGGTCGTAATCCTGCCAGGCAATCTGCTCTGTGCGATTCAGGTTCACCACATCAGAATAAATGCCCAGCTCTGTGAGTTCAGAAGCCAGATATGAAGCAATCTCACGCGTTTGCCCGTCACGCGTTGAGAAAAGAATTAACGTTTTCACCAATGTCTCCTTACTCACGCCAGAATGTTGGGGTAAACAGCACCAGCAACGTAAAGACCTCAAGACGCCCAAACAACATATTGGCGATTAAGATCCACTTCGCCACCGGGTTCATACTGGCAAAGTTATCCGCCACGACGCCCAGCCCCGGTCCCAGGTTGTTTAACGTTGCCACCACAGAGGCGAAGGCAGAGAAATCATCCACGCCCGTGGCGATAATCGCCAGCATACTGACAATAAAAACCAGCGCATAAGCGGAGAAGAATCCCCATACCGCTTCGAGGATACGTTCCGGCAGCGCACGGTTCCCCAGCTTGATACTGTAAACCGCATTCGGGTGGACCAGACGTTTCAGCTCACGGTTCCCCTGCTTGAACAGCAGCAGAATGCGGATTACCTTCAGACCGCCGCCCGTCGACCCGGCGCACCCGCCGATAAACGCAGAGCACAACAGCAGCACCGGCAGGAACAGCGGCCAACGCGCAATACTGTCCGTGGTAAAACCGGCGGTTGTCGCCATCGATACCACCTGGAAGAAGGCCTGGTTCAGGGTCGTGACCGCCGAGTTATAGACGTCATGGAACCACAGGACCAGGGTGCAGATAACCACCAGGGTCAGCTGGACACCAATAAACATCCGGAATTCCGGATCGCGCCAGTACACCTTCAGGCTACGTCCGCTAAGCAACGAGAAGTGTAGACCGTAGTTACAGCCTGAGATCAGCAGGAAGATGGCAATGATGGTATTGATTGTCGGGCTGTCGAAGTAACCAACGCTGGCATCGTGGGTGGAGAACCCGCCGATAGCGATAGTCGCAAAGCTGTGTCCGATAGCATCAAACGCAGGCATCCCGGCAAACCACAGCGCCAGCGCGCAGGCCACCGTCAGCAGGACATAAATCAGCCACAGGGTTTTCGCCGTTTCCGCAATACGCGGGCGCATCTTGTTATCTTTCAACGGGCCGGGCATCTCTGCCCGGTAAAGCTGCATCCCCCCGACGCCCAGAATCGGCAGAATAGCCACCGCCAGGACGATGATCCCCATCCCGCCGAACCACTGGAGCATTTGCCGGTAAAAGAGAATCGCATGTGGGAGCGAATCCAGCCCTACAAGCGTGGTGGCCCCGGTGGTCGTTAATCCGGAGAACGATTCAAAAAACGCATCCGTGACGGTGAGATTCGGTTGTTCAGAGAAGATAAACGGCAGCGCACCCACGCTTCCCAGTACCGTCCAGAACAGGACCACAATCAGAAAACCCTCCCGGGATTTCAGTTCACCTTTCTCACGACGGTTTGGCCACCACAGCAGGGAGCCAATCGTCAGCGCGACAAAAAAGGTTTGCGTAAATGCACGCCCCGCGCCGTCCCGGTAGATGAGCGCCACCAGTCCGGGAATGATCATCGTCCCGGAGAAAAGTATGACCAGCAATCCAACGATTCGGGTAATGGCACGAAAATGCATCTCTGCCGCTTCCTTAGGTATTCAATATTGTGAGGTTGGGGATTATTCTTCAATCGGCAGTAATTGCAATGAACCGCGACTAAAATCAGCGAGTTTTGCTGAAAAAGCAGCCAGTTCCGCCTGAGGAAGCGCCACGCGTAATTGCACCATTGCCTGATAATCACTGTGTGCGATGACACCGTTAAACTGTTTAAGCAGTGCTTCGATACCCGAAAGCTGGGCGTAATCGCATAACAAAGTATATTCGGTAAGTGGCGTTTTGCGGGTCGTTATCAGCTGATTAAGCGCCTGCTGGACACCTCCACCGTAGGCTTTAACCAGACCTCCGGTGCCTAACAAAATGCCCCCATAGTAGCGAACAACGACGGCGGTGATTTCACCCACGCCGCTGCCCATCAACTGGGAGAGCATGGGTTTACCGGCCGTGCCCGCCGGTTCACCGTCATCAGAAAACCCGAGCTGCTGTGAGTCGTCTGGCGGCCCTGCGACCCACGCCACGCAGTGGTGACGTGCGTCAGGATGCTGCGCGCGGACGGACTCGACGAACGCCTTCGCCGCCTCCACGCCGTCGGTATGCGCCAACAGCGTGATAAAGCGGCTTTTCTTGATTTCCTCAACAAAGGTGACCGGCTCAGCCGGTATCAGCCAGCTTTCCATCAGGCCAGCTTCAGATCTCGCGTCATGTTCTCGATGCTGTTTTCATGGATAACCACGTTATCCTCGATACGAATGCCGCCAAACGGCTTCAGCGCTTCAATTTTCTCCCAGTTGAAGTGCTTGCTGAATTGCCCTTCACGCCACGGCGCCAGCAGGGATTCAATAAAATAGATGCCCGGCTCAATGGTCAATACCATACGCGGCGCCAGAACGCGGGTGCAGCGCAGATAAGGATATTTAGACGGTGCCGCCAGGTGCGTACCGGTATCATCCTGCATAAAGCCCGCAACGTCATGAACCTGTAGACCCAGCGGGTGACCGATACCGTGCGGCATAAATGGCCCGGTCAGATCGTTCTCAACCATCGCTTCTTCGCTCATGTCTTTGACAATCTGGTGCTTACGCAGCAGTTTAGCGATGCGCTGATGGAACTGGATGTGATAATCCACGTAGCTGGTTCCGGCCTTCATGGTGCCAATCAGCGCCAGCTGTTCATCGTTCACATCTTTAATTAATTGCGCAAAATCGGTGTCTGCATTCGCCGCCCAGGTACGGGTCAGGTCTGCCGCGTAGCCGTTGTACTCTGCGCCTGCATCCAGCAGGAAGCTGCGCATCTCAGCCGGAACCTGATGATCCAGTTTGGTGTAGTGCAGAACAGAGGCATGCTCATTCAGCGCCACGATGTTGCTGTACGGCACATCGGTATCGCGGTGGCCGGTCGCCGTCAGGTAGGCCTGATTAATATCGAACTCGCTCATGCCGGACTGGAACGCTTCATGCGCCGCACGGTGACCATTCACCGCCGTTTTTTGCGCTTCACGCATGCAGTAAAGTTCATAGTCCGTCTTGTAGGCGCGATAGTAGTGCAGATAATCCAGTACGCCTTTCGGGTTGAGTTTATCTGCCGGAATATCCAGACCCAGCGCACGCTCAGGAGCCGGACCAATGTAGCCGATGTTGCCGCGCGCCGCTGGCAGCTGGCTGCCAATGCCGTCCGCTTTTGGCAGCGCAATCACGTCAATTTCTTCGGTCCAGAATGAGGTCGGCAGCGGTTCCACGTTGTGCCAGTAATCGACCGGCAGGTAGAACCACAGTTTCGGCTTGTTCACGCCATCCACCAGCAGCCAGCAATTTGGAACCTGCGTGACAGGCACCCAGGCTTTAAACTGCGGGTTAACCTTGAAGGGATAAGCATGGTCATCAAGAAAAGTATTCATCAGCTCGCCGGAGTGGATCAGCAGGGCATCCAGCTTGAAGCGGGCCAGTACATCGCGGGTACGTTCCTGTAGGGTAACGATATGATTTTTATAAAGCGAAGCCAGTGAGTCCATCATTCTTCCTTTCGTTTTTTTGACCTCAAGTCATCGCATCTTAGCACACCTCACTCCGGCTGCGTGATTTCCACCGACCGTGATCAGCGCAGCAATTTCTTAATGACTAATTTGCATTTTATTAACATAAATTCCACACTCCGTCTCATCTGGTATGACCAGATCCAATTGCTGGATTCAGGAGACCGACATGCTCTACAAAGGCGACACCCTGTACGTAGACTGGCTGGAAGATGGCATTGCCGAACTGGTGTTCGATGCCCCCGGCTCAGTGAACAAGCTTGATACCGCGACGGTGGCCAGTCTTGGCCAGGCGCTGGATGTACTTGAAAAGCAATCAGATTTGAAAGGGCTGCTGCTGCGCTCCAACAAAGCGGCCTTTATCGTTGGCGCGGATATCACCGAATTCCTGTCGCTGTTCCTGGTACCCGAAGAACAGCTAAGCCAGTGGCTGCACTTCGCCAACAGCGTCTTTAATCGTCTGGAAGATCTGCCTGTTCCAACGATCTCTGCCGTAAATGGCTATGCGCTGGGCGGCGGCTGTGAGTGCGTACTCGCAACCGATTATCGTCTGGCGACGCCGGATCTGCGCATCGGTCTGCCGGAAACCAAACTGGGCATTATGCCGGGCTTTGGCGGCTCGGTGCGTATGCCGCGTATGCTGGGTGCCGATAGCGCGCTGGAAATCATTGCCGCAGGTAAAGATGTGGGAGCTGACCAGGCGCAGAAAATTGGCCTGGTGGACGGCGTCGTCAAACCTGAGAAACTTGTTGAAGGCGCTGTTGCCATTCTGCGTCAGGCGATTAACGGCGATCTCGACTGGAAAGCCAAACGTCAGCCGAAGCTGGAGCCGTTAAAGCTCAGCAAAATTGAAGCCACCATGAGCTTCACCATCGCCAAAGGCATGGTGATGCAGACGGCGGGTAAACACTACCCGGCGCCGATCACAGCGGTGAAAACCATTGAAGCGGCAGCCCGTCTGGGCCGTGATGAAGCCCTGAAGCTGGAAAACCAGAGCTTTGTTCCGCTGGCGCACACCAACGAAGCCCGCGCGCTGGTTGGCATCTTCCTCAACGATCAGTTCGTGAAGGGCAAAGCCAAACAGCTGACCAAAAACGTTGAGACGCCAAAACACGCGGCGGTACTTGGTGCCGGTATCATGGGTGGCGGCATCGCTTACCAGTCGGCCTGGAAAGGCGTGCCGGTGGTGATGAAAGACATCAATGAGAAATCCCTGACGCTGGGCATGACCGAAGCGGCCAAGCTGCTGAATAAACAGCTTGAGCGCGGCAAAATTGACGGTCTGAAACTCTCCGGCGTGATCTCAACCATTCAGCCAGTGCTGGAATACAGCGGTTTCGACCGTGTGGACGTGGTGGTTGAAGCGGTCGTTGAGAACCCGAAAGTGAAAAAAACGGTGCTGGCCGAAACCGAAGACAAGGTGCGTCCGGAAACCGTGCTGGCCTCCAATACCTCCACCATTCCTATCAGCGAACTGGCGAGCGTACTGAAGCGCCCGGAAAACTTCTGCGGGATGCACTTCTTTAACCCGGTGCACCGCATGCCGCTGGTTGAAGTCATTCGCGGGGAAAAAACCTCCGACGAAACCATCGCCAAAGTGGTGGCGTGGGCGAGCAAGATGGGCAAAACACCGATCGTTGTTAACGACTGCCCGGGCTTCTTCGTTAACCGCGTGCTGTTCCCGTACTTCGCTGGTTTCAGCCAGCTGCTGCGCGACGGTGCGGACTTCCGCAAAATCGACAAAGTGATGGAAAAACAGTTCGGCTGGCCGATGGGCCCGGCGTATCTGCTGGACGTTGTCGGCATCGATACGGCCCATCACGCGCAGGCGGTGATGGCGGCGGGCTTCCCGCAGCGGATGCAGAAAGATTATCGCGACGCCATTGATGCGCTGTTCGACGCCAACCGCTTCGGGCAGAAAAACGGTCTGGGCTTCTGGCGCTATAAAGAAGACAGCAAAGGTAAACCGAAGAAAGAAGAAGATCCGGCGGTGGATGGTCTGCTGGCCGACGTCAGTCAGCCGAAACGCGACTTCACCGACGACGAGATCATCGCCCGGATGATGATTCCAATGATCAACGAAGTGGTGCGCTGCCTCGAAGAGGGTATTATCGCCAGCCCGGCAGAAGCGGATATGGCGCTGGTGTACGGCCTGGGCTTCCCTCCGTTCCACGGCGGCGCGTTCCGCTGGCTGGATACGCTTGGCAGCGCCCGCTATCTCGATATGGCTCAGCAATATCAGCACCTCGGCCCGCTTTATGAGGTGCCGGAAGGTCTGCGCAACAAAGCGCGCCATAACGAACCCTACTATCCCGCAGTTGAGCCAGCCCGTCCGGTTGGCGCGCTGAAAACGGCTTAAGGAGTCACAATGGAAAAGGTTGTCATTGTTGATGCGATTCGCACCCCAATGGGCCGTTCAAAAGGCGGCGCGTTCCGTAACGTGCGAGCGGAAGATCTCTCTGCGCACCTGATGCGTAGCCTGCTGGCGCGTAACCCGGCGCTGGATCCCGCTGCGCTGGATGATATTTACTGGGGCTGCGTCCAGCAGACGCTGGAGCAGGGCTTCAACATCGCCCGTAACGCGTCCCTGCTGGCGGAGATCCCGCATTCGGTTCCGGCGGTCACCGTCAACCGCCTGTGCGGTTCGTCGATGCAGGCGCTGCACGACGCAGCCCGCATGATCATGACCGGCGATGCGCAGGCCTGCCTGGTGGGCGGCGTGGAGCACATGGGCCATGTGCCGATGAGCCACGGGGTCGATTTCCACCCGGGCATGAGCCGCAACGTGGCGAAAGCCGCCGGTATGATGGGCCTGACCGCCGAGATGCTCTCCCGTCTGCACGGCATCAGCCGTGAGATGCAGGATACCTTTGCCGCGCGTTCGCATGCCCGCGCCTGGGCCGCCACGCAGTCTGGTGCCTTTAAGAATGAGATCATCCCAACTGGCGGTCACGATGCAGACGGCGTACTGAAGCAGTTCAGCTACGACGAAGTTATCCGCCCTGAAACCACGGTCGAAGCGCTTTCTACCCTGCGTCCGGCGTTTGATCCGGTCACCGGCACGGTAACGGCGGGCACCTCGTCTGCTCTGTCCGACGGTGCCGCCGCGATGCTGGTGATGAGCGAAAGCCGCGCCCGCGAATTAGGCCTGACGCCACGCGCTCGCGTGCGTTCGATGGCGGTCGTGGGCTGCGATCCTTCCATCATGGGTTACGGCCCGGTTCCGGCGTCAAAACTGGCGCTGAAAAAAGCGGGGCTGAGCGCCAGTGATATCGACCTGTTCGAGATGAACGAAGCCTTTGCCGCGCAGATCCTGCCGTGCATTAAAGATCTGGGACTGATGGATCAGATCGACGAGAAGATTAACCTCAACGGCGGCGCGATCGCCCTCGGTCACCCGCTGGGCTGCTCCGGGGCGCGCATCAGTACCACGCTGATTAACCTGATGGAACGCAAAGATGCCCAGTTCGGGCTGGCAACGATGTGTATCGGGTTGGGTCAGGGGATCGCGACGGTGTTTGAGAGGGTTTAAATTAATTGAGAGAGTGTAAATAAGGAAAAGTATCTCAAAGCCAATGACGTCAGAACAAGGCGGCAAGCGAGCGAATCCCGATGAGCTTACATTAGTAAGTGATTCGGGTGAACGAGCGCAGCCAACGCAGTTATGGCGCCATTGGCGAAGAGAGACAGTTTAGTTGCCGTTCTTCCCGCCTGTCAGGGGCGGGTTTTTTACGTTATTGCAGCAGCGAAATATCCGCCACACGCAGGAACAGCTCACGCAGTTTCTCAAGCATCGAGAGACGGTTAATACGCAGCTCTTTATCTTCCACGTTCACCATCACCTTCTCGAAGAAGGCGTCGATGACGTCACGCAGCTCCGCCAGCTCTACCAGCGCTTCCTGGTAGCGCCCTTCCGCAAAGTACGGCTCGAGCTTGTCGCGCAGCACCACAACCTGCATCGCCAGGGAAATCTCTTCCGGCTCTTTCAGCGTCGCAGCGTTTACGCGCTCGTTGAGCGTCTCGTCGGATTTTGCGAGGATGTTGGATACACGCTTGTTGGCCGCGGCCAGCGCAGACGCCGCTTCCAGCGTACGGAAGTGGGATACCGCTTTCATACGCGCATCGAAATCTGCCGGACGAGTTGGACGACGCGCCAGCACCGCCTGAATGGTATCAACGGAATAACCTTCGTCCTGATACCACGCGCGGAAACGACCGAGCATAAAGTCGATCACATCGTCCACAACCTTCGCGTTAGTCAGCTTGTCGCCGTACAGACGCACCGCTTCTTCGGTCAGCGTTTGCAGATCGAGATTCAGGTTCTTCTCTACGATGATTCGCAGCACGCCCAGCGCAGCACGACGCAGCGCGAACGGGTCTTTGTCGCCTTTCGGATGCTGACCGATACCGAAGATACCCGCCAGGGTGTCCATCTTATCGGCAATCGCCACGGCGCAGGCCACCGGGTTGGACGGCAGATCGTCACCGGCAAAGCGCGGCTGATACTGCTCGTTCAGGGCTACCGCCACATCTTCCGCTTCGCCGTCGTGACGCGCGTAGTGCATACCCATTACGCCCTGGGTGTCGGTAAATTCGAACACCATGTTGGTCATCAGGTCGCACTTGGAGAGCAGACCCGCGCGGGTGGCATGGTTAACGTCGGCGCCAATTTCACGGGCAATCCAGCCGGACAGTTCCGCGATACGGTCGGTCTTGTCGCGCAGCGTACCCAGCTGCTGCTGGAACAGTACGGTTTGAAGACGCGGCAGGTTATCTTCCAGACGTTTTTTACGGTCGGTATTGAAGAAGAACTCGGCATCCGCCAGACGCGGACGCACCACTTTCTCGTTACCGGAGATAATCTGGCTCGGATCTTTCGATTCGATGTTCGCCACGAAGATGAAGTTTGGCTGCAGCTTGCCGTCGTTGGCGTAAACCGGGAAGTACTTCTGGTCACCCTTCATGGTGTACACCAGCGCTTCTGCCGGAACGGCCAGGAATTTCTCTTCGAATTTCGCGGTCAACACAACCGGCCATTCCACCAGAGAAGTCACCTCTTCCAGCAGGCTGTCGCTCAGGTCAGCGTTGCCGCCAATTTTGCGCGCCGCGTCTTCTGCGTCCGCTTTGATTTTGGCTTTACGCTGTTCGTAGTCAGCAATGACCTTGCCGCGCTCCAGCAGGATCTGCGGGTACTGGTCAGCATTGTCGATGGTGAACTCCGGCTCGCCCATAAAGCGATGGCCGCGGATCACGCGGTCGGACGCCACGCCCAGAATGGTCGCCGGGATAACGGTATCGCCCAGCAGCAGGGTCACGGTGTGAACCGGACGCACAAAGTGTACGTCGGACGCGCCCCAGCGCATCAGCTTAGGAATGGGCAGCTTAGCCAGCGAGGTCGCGATCATATCTGGCAGCAGCGCTTCTGCACTTTCGCCTTTCACATGGGCACGATACAGCAGCCATTCACCTTTGTCGGTGGTCAGACGCTCGGCTTGGTCAACGGTGATACCGCAGCCGCGCGCCCAGCCTTCTGCCGCTTTGCTCGGCTTGCCTTCCGCGTCGAACGCCTGGGCAATCGCCGGGCCACGTTTTTCAACTTCACGATCCGGCTGGGACGCCGCCAGGTTTGCCACTTTCAGCGCCAGACGACGCGGGGCAGCAAACCACTCAATTTTACCGTGTGCCAGGCCAGCGTTATCCAGCTCGGCAGTGACGTTCGCAGCGAAAGATTCAGCCAGGCTGCGCAGGGCTTTTGGTGGCAGCTCTTCGGTGCCAATTTCCACCAGGAAAGTTTTCTCAGACATGGCCGCCTCTTATTTGTTTCGGTTGCACATCGGGAAGCCAAGGGCTTCACGGGACGCGTAGTAAGCTTCTGCAACGGCTTTGGTCAGGGTACGAATACGCAGAATGTAGCGCTGACGTTCAGTCACGGAGATGGCTTTGCGGGCATCCAGCAGGTTGAAGCTGTGGGCAGCCTTCAGAATACGCTCGTAGGCAGGCAGCGGCAGCGGAGTCTCCAGCGCCAGCAGCTGCTGGGCCTCTTTCTCGTACTGCTCGAAGCAGGTGAACAGGAAGTCCACGTCCGCGTATTCGAAGTTATAGGTGGATTGCTCCACTTCGTTCTGATGGAACACGTCGCCGTAGGTGGTTTTACCCAGCGGGCCGTCGCTCCAGACCAGGTCGTAAACGCTGTCTACGCCCTGAATGTACATGGCCAGACGTTCCAGACCGTAGGTGATTTCACCGGTGATCGGCTTACACTCCAGACCGCCAACCTGCTGGAAGTAAGTGAACTGGGTCACTTCCATGCCGTTCAGCCACACTTCCCAACCCAGACCCCAGGCACCCAGCGTTGGGTTTTCCCAGTTATCTTCCACGAAACGAATGTCGTGAATGGTCGGATCCATACCCAGCTCTTTCAGTGACCCGAGGTACAGTTCCTGAATGTTGTCGGGTGATGGCTTAATCACCACCTGGAACTGATAGTAGTGCTGCAAACGGTTCGGGTTTTCGCCGTAACGGCCATCGGTCGGACGACGGGATGGCTGCACATAGGCGGTCGCCATTGGCTCTGGCCCTAACGCGCGCAGGCTGGTCATCGGGTGTGAGGTGCCTGCGCCAACTTCCATGTCCAAAGGTTGAACAATGGTGCAGCCCTGACGAGCCCAGTAATCCTGTAAGGTCAGGATCAGGCCCTGGAAGGTCTTGGTATCAAACTTTTGCATAGTATTTCGTGCTGGATACGTGTGGTTTTAAATGGAAGGGATCAGTATACCCGCTGGCTGCAAGATATACAGTACGAAACGGGGTTGTTTAGGGAAAATTGGGGAATAAGCCCTACAGCCAGAACCTGCGAAGGCTCTGGTTGCTGCTTATACGAGCAATTTAACGCATTGAGAGATGTAAAAACTGGCCGTCTGCATCAAATGAACAGACAAAGCCCTCTTTACGTGCCGTATAGCCTTTCAGCTCATAGCTGCCCTGAAAGCGCTCGAAGCCGTTTATATGAATTTTCTGTGCTTCGGAATTATAGCGGTGAGCGGCCTGATCCCTGCACAGCTGTTCCATATTCAGGGAACGCTCCGGGCTCATTTTCCCCTGCTGCGCTTTTTGGGCAGGCATCTCCTCAGAAGCAGTGCATCCTGTTAATAAGAGCAGCAGAAAGAGTGACGCCCCACGCTTCATCATCATTTTTATTACCGCCCTGGTCAGTGGCTGTTATTTTTAGTAGCAACACGTTTATAGATTAAAGTCCGTCATTCTGCGAATCTCGCCTGCTCCCTACAAGTTAGCCTGGCTAAACTCAGAATTTTCCAAGGGAAAAGTTTTACACAATCGCAGTCACACTTTCTTTATCAGGAATACAGAGGAACTGATGCAGTCAAAAATTAACTGGATTGATAACCTGCGGGGAATAGCCTGTCTGATGGTGGTAATGATCCACACAACGACCTGGTATGTCACGAACGCGCACAGTATCAGCCCTGTTAACTGGGATGTCGCCAATATTCTGAACTCGGCCTCCCGCGTGAGCGTCCCACTGTTCTTTATGATTTCCGGTTTTCTCTTTTTTGGCGAGCGTAGCGCACAGCCGAGACATTTCATCCGTATTGTCTCCTGTCTGGTGTTTTACAGCGCCATTTCGCTGCTCTATATCGTCCTGTTCACTTCAATTAACGCTGAACGTTCCCTGCTCAATTTGTTGCAAAAACCGGTGTTCTATCATCTGTGGTTTTTCTTCGCGATAATCGTTATTTATCTGGTGTCACCGTTAATTCAGGTTAAAAACGTCAGCGGTAAAATGCTGCTGGCGCTGATGGTGATTATCGGGATCGTGGCCAATCCGAATACCGTCTCGCAAAAAATTGACGGCTTTGAATGGCTGCCCGTTAACCTCTATATCAACGGCGATACGTTTTATTACGTGCTGTACGGCATGCTGGGGCGCGCCATCGGCATGATGGAGACGCAAAAGCGAGGAGTAAACTGGCTTTGTGCGGCAGCATTTATCGCCGGTGTGTTTATTATCTCTCGCGGGACGCTGCACGAACTGCAATGGCGCGGCAACTTTGCCGATACCTGGTATCTGTACTGCGGCCCAATGGTCTTTATCTGCGCGATTTCTCTGCTGACGCTGGTTAAAAACACCCTTAATGCCCGCCCGCTTCCGGTGCTGGGGTTTATCTCTCGCCACTCGTTGGGCATTTACGGTTTACACGCGCTGGTGATCCACGCCCTGCGCACCCGCGGCGTTGAGCTTAAAAGCTGGCCGGTGCTGGATATTGTCTGGATATTTACCGTTACGCTGGTTGTCAGCCTGCTGCTGTCAATGTTGCTGCAAAGAATCGATACGCGCAGGTTTGTGAGCTAACCCGGTTGAAGGCTGGTAGGCCGGGTAAGCGTTAGCGCCACCCGGCTCCTGTTTATGACATTAGCGGCAAAAGCTGCTGATAGATTTTGCGGAACACGTCTCGTCTTTCGGCGTAGCGAGCATGATTTCTCGCATCAGGACGATGCTCCTGTTCAAGCGGCAACTGGGGCAAAAGCAGGTGCAGTGGTTTATCCGGGTTCAGCGCAATTTGCGCCAGCCGTGCCGCACCGAGCGCCGGGCCGACATCCCCCCCGGTACGATAGTCCAGCTGCAACCCGCTAATATCGGAAAGCATTTGCCGCCAGTAGCTGCTTCGCGCACCGCCGCCAATTAACGTAATGCTGGATGGCGTCAGTCCACAGTCATGCACGACATCCATTCCGTCCGCCAGAGCATAGCCAACGCCTTCAAGCACCGCGCGCGCCAGCTCTGCCGGGCCATGCTGATGAGTAAGACCGAAGAATACCCCTTTCGCTTCCGGGTTGTTATGCGGCGTCCGCTCGCCGGAAAGGTACGGTAAAAACCAGACCGCACCGGCATTATCATCCGCCTGCTGTGCCGCTGCGATAAGCGCCGGGACGTCCGCCATTCCGGTAAGCTTTGCCGCCCAGTCGAGGCAGGAAGCCGCACTCAGCATCACCGACATCAAATGCCATTTACCCGGCAACGCGTGGCAGAAGCTGTGTACTGCGCTTTCAGGGTTACTACGATAGCCGTCACTGACGGCAAAATAGACGCCGGAGGTGCCGAGCGAGAGCATGGCCTGCCCAGCCTCGACCATGCCTACGCCGACCGCCCCCGCCGCATTATCGCCGCCGCCAGCGACAACAGGTACGGCTGGCATATTCCAGCGTTCAGCAATGGAAGGCTGCAAAGCGCCCGTGATTTCACTGCCTTCAAACAGCGCAGGCATATGGTCGCGCGTCAGTTGGCAGGCATCCAGCATCGCCTCGCTCCAGTCCCGTTTCGCCACGTCAAGCCACATCGTGCCCGCGGCGTCAGACATGTCGCTGGCAAAATCCCCCGTCATGCGAAAACGCAGGTAGTCTTTAGGCAACAGAACCTTCGCTACCTGACGGAAAATTTCGGGCTCATGGCGCTGCACCCACAGCAGTTTTGGCGCGGTAAAACCGGGCATCATCAGGTTGCCCGTAATCTCGCGGGACGTGGGCACACGCTCTTCAAGGATCGCACACTCTTCTGCACAGCGGCCATCGTTCCAGAGAATAGCCGGGCGCAGAACACGATGCTGGCTATCCAGCAACGTTGCGCCATGCATTTGCCCGGCAATACCCAGCGCTTTCACGTCGCGCAGGCTGTGCTGCTCGCCTAAGGCTTTCATCGCGCGGTCCGTCGCCTGCCACCACTGCTCCGGATCTTGTTCCGACCAAAGCGGATGCGGACGTGAAACCTGCAACTTTTCAGTCTGCGTGGCTAACACATCGCCCTGCTCGCTTAACAGGATGGCTTTCACCCCCGACGTGCCAAGATCGATCCCGATGTACATTGTGGTGACTCCTTTAACAGAAATGCCCGGTGGCGCTGCGCTTACCGGGCCTGGATGCTGTTATTTATCGAACAGGTAGTGATTGACCAGGTTTTCCAGCAACTCCTGATGGCCGCTCTGGTGCTGCGGCGCCAGCTGATGCTGTTCAGCGTACTTCGCGATCTCCGCAAGGGATAACTGACCTTTCAAAATTTGCTGGCCCAGCTCACTGTTCCAGCCGCTGTAGCGCTTCGCCACGCGCTTATCCAGCTCGCCGTCTTCAATCATACGGGCCGCCACTTTCAGCGCCAGCGCCATGGTGTCCATCGCGCCAATATGACCATAGAACAGATCGTATTTGTCGGTGCTCTGGCGACGTACTTTGGCATCGAAGTTCAGGCCGCCGGTGGTGAAACCACCCGCTTTGATGATTTCGTACATCACCAGTGCATTTTCTTCGACGCTGTTCGGGAACTGGTCGGTATCCCAGCCCAGCTGCGGATCGCCGCGGTTCGCATCCACCGAACCAAAGATGCCCAGCGCAATCGCAGAGGCAATTTCGTGATGGAATGAGTGGCCCGCCAGGGTGGCGTGGTTAGCCTCAATGTTCACTTTGATCTCTTTTTCCAGACCAAACTGCTTCAGGAAGCCATACACGGTGGCGACATCATAATCATACTGATGCTTGGTTGGCTCCTGTGGTTTTGGCTCAATCAGCAGCGTACCGCGGAAGCCGATTTTGTGTTTGTGGTCCACCACCATCTGCATAAAACGGCCAATCTGCTCACGCTCCTGGCGCAGATCGGTATTCAGCAGCGTTTCATAGCCTTCACGACCGCCCCAGAGCACATAGTTCTCACCGCCCAGCTGATGCGTGGCGTTCATTGCGGTCACAACCTGGGTTGCCGCCCAGCTGAAGACTTCCGGGTCCGGGTTGGTTGCCGCGCCCGCGCCATAGCGAGGGTTGGTAAAGCAGTTAGCCGTACCCCAGAGCAGCTTGACGCCGCTTTGCTGCTGTTTTTCAGCCAGTACGTCGACCATCTGCGCGAAATTGTTCAGATACTCTTTCAGCGATGCCCCTTCCGGCGACACGTCCACATCGTGGAAACAGTAGTACGGCACGTTCAGTTTATGGAAGAACTCGAACGCGACGTCGGCTTTACGCTTCGCCAGCTCGATGGCCTCGCCCGGCTGCTGCCATGGACGGTCAAAAGAGCCCACGCCGAACATATCGGCACCGTTCCAGCAGAAGGTGTGCCAGTAGCAGGCGGCAAAGCGCAAGTGATCTTCCATGCGCTTACCCAGCACCAGCTCATCCGGGTTGTAGTGACGAAATGCTAAAGGATTGGTCGTTTTCGTGCCTTCGAAACGAACGCGATCGAGTTGGTCGAAATAAGCTTGCATATTGAGCTCCATAATCAGGGTATGCGGCGTGGTCTTGCTTCTGGAGTAATAGTGAATAGACATTGGGGGTTGCTCAATTACGTTATTTCACACTGCTATTGAGAGAATGCGCAATTGTGCGCTGGCTCGCAAAATAATGTGCAGACAAACTATTTTTCGGCGCGCATTCCAGAATCAAATGTAATTAATAGGTTACGCTTTTTAAAATCCGATCGCGGTCATAAATTCAGAAATAAACCAAATATCGTAATGAGAAGATAAAAATCTGTAATTGCCAGCAGGACTTTCCACGTTAAAAATTTGCTGCGTCTCAGCAGTGAATGTTTCTTTTATCTCAGCGACACATACCCCTACAAAAGGCCTAATAATTATGAAGATAAAGAACCTGACCCTAACGCTCTGCACCACTCTCCTGCTTGCAAGCTTTGCCGGTCACGCCAAAGAGGTCAAAATTGGCATGGCAATCGATGACCTGCGCCTGGAGCGCTGGCAAAAAGATCGCGATATCTTTGTTAAAAAAGCGGAATCTCTCGGCGCGGAGGTGTTCGTGCAATCCGCTAACGGCAACGAAGAGACGCAAATGTCGCAAATCGAGAATATGATCAACCGTGGCGTCGATGTGCTGGTCATTATCCCGTATAACGGCCAGGTATTAAGCAACGTGGTGAAAGAAGCAAAACAGGAAGGCATAAAAGTCCTGGCTTATGACCGCATGATTAATAATGCGGATATTGATTATTATATTTCCTTCGACAATGAAAAGGTGGGTGAATTACAGGCTAAAAGCCTGGTCGCAAAAGTGCCTCAAGGGAATTATTTCCTGATGGGCGGCTCGCCTGTGGATAACAACGCCAAGCTGTTCCGCCAGGGGCAAATGAAAGTGCTGAAGCCGTATATCGACGAGGGCAAAATTAAAGTCGTCGGCGACCAATGGGCTGATGGCTGGTTACCGGAAAACGCGCTGAAAATTATGGAAAACGCGTTGACCGCAAATAACAACAAAATCGATGCGGTGGTGGCCTCTAACGATGCTACTGCGGGTGGCGCCATTCAGGCGCTTAGCGCGCAGGGTCTGGCCGGAAAAGTCGCTATTTCCGGTCAGGACGCCGACCTTGCGGGTGTCAAACGCATTATCGCGGGGACTCAGACCATGACGGTCTATAAGCCCATTACCGAGCTTGCCAATACGGCCGCTGAAATTGCCGTTGAGCTGGGCAATGGTCAACAACCTAAAGCAGACGCGACGTTAAATAATGGCCTGAAAGACGTACCTGCTCGCCTGCTTACCCCTATCGAAGTCAACAAAGAGAATATTGACGCCACGGTGGTGAAAGACGGTTTCCATAAGAAGAGTGAACTGTAATCCAGCGCAGCCCCTGCCCGGCAGGGGCGCATCGTTCTGCCCTGTTCATCTGTCGGGCTATGCGGAGCAGTTATGTCTTATTTACTTGAAATGAAAAGCATCACCAAAGCCTTCGGGGCGGTGAAAGCGGTCGACAACGTGAGCCTGCGGCTGAATCCCGGCGAAGTGATGTCGCTGTGCGGCGAAAATGGCTCGGGAAAATCCACCCTGATGAAAGTGTTGTGTGGGATCTACCCGCACGGCAGCTACGAGGGCGAAATCGTCTTTGCCGGAGAGGTGCTCCAGGCCACGCACATTCGTGATACCGAGCGTAAAGGCATCGCGATCATTCACCAGGAGCTGGCGCTGGTGAAGCACCTCACCGTGCTGGAAAATATCTTCCTCGGGGCCGAACTCTCACGCCACGGCGTGCTGGATTACGACACCATGACGCTGCGCTGCGAAAAACTGCTGGCTCAGGTGAGCCTGGCTATCTCACCGGATACGCGCGTCGGCGACTTAGGTTTGGGCCAGCAGCAGCTGGTGGAGATCGCCAAGGCGCTGAACAAACAGGTACGCCTGCTGATCCTCGACGAGCCAACCGCTTCACTCACCGAACAGGAAACGGCCGTTCTGCTCAATATCATCCGCGACCTGCAAAACCACGGCATCGCCTGCATCTATATTTCGCACAAGCTCAATGAGGTCAAAGCCATTTCTGACACCATCTGTGTCATCCGCGACGGGCAGCACATCGGTACGCGTGAAGCAGAAGGCATGAGCGAGGATGACATCATCACCATGATGGTGGGCCGTGAACTCACCGCGCTGTACCCCAGCGAACCGCACGCGATTGGCGAAGAACTCCTGCGCGTAGAAAACCTGACGGCGTGGCACCCCGTTAACCGCCATATCAAGCGCGTGGATAACCTCTCTTTCTCACTGCACCGCGGCGAAATTCTCGGCATTGCCGGTTTAGTGGGGGCCGGAAGAACCGAGGCCGTACAGTGTCTCTTTGGGGTCTGGCCGGGGCGCTGGGAAGGCAAAATTTATATCGACGGTCAGCCGGTAAAAATCGACAACTGCCAGCAGGCCATTGCCAAAGGCATTGCCATGGTGCCAGAAGACCGCAAAAAAGACGGTATCGTGCCGGTAATGGCGGTAGGAAAAAATATCACGCTGGCGGCGCTCAGTCATTTTTCCGGTGCGCTGAGCAGCCTGGATGATGCCGCAGAGCAGCAGTGTATTCTTCAGTCCCTTGCCAGACTCAAGGTAAAAACATCCTCGCCGGAGCTGGCGATAGGACGCCTGAGCGGCGGCAACCAGCAAAAAGCGATTCTGGCGCGCTGCCTGCTGCTTAATCCGCGCATTTTAATTCTGGACGAACCCACCCGCGGGATCGATATCGGCGCGAAGTATGAAATCTACAAGCTGATCAACCAGCTTGTGCAGCAAGGCATTGCCGTCATTGTTATCTCGTCCGAATTGCCTGAAGTGCTGGGCCTGAGCGACCGCGTGCTGGTTATGCATGAAGGGAAACTCAAAGCCAACCTGAACAACCAGAACCTGACGCAAGAGCAGGTGATGGAAGCTGCCTTAAGGAGCGAACGCCATGTCGAAAAGCAACCCGTCTGATATCAAAGTCGCTGTTCCGACGCCCGGTGCGTTCGCAGGACTTAAATCGCTGAATCTGCAAGTTTTTGTGATGATAGCCGCCATTATCGTCATCATGTTGTTCTTTACATGGATGACCGATGGCTCCTATTTGAGCGCCCGCAACGTCTCTAACCTGCTGCGTCAGACCGCCATCACCGGCATCCTGGCAGTGGGGATGGTCTTCGTGATTATCTCAGCGGAAATTGACCTGTCGGTAGGGTCGATGATGGGTCTCCTCGGCGGCGTGGCGGCAATTTTTGACGTCTGGCTCGGCTGGCCGCTGCCGCTGACAATTGCGGTCACGCTGGTACTGGGTCTGCTGCTGGGGGCGTGGAATGGCTGGTGGGTAGCCTACCGGAAAGTTCCGTCGTTTATCGTCACCTTAGCGGGGATGCTGGCCTTCCGCGGTATTCTGATTGGGATCACCAACGGCACCACCGTCTCCCCTACCAGCGCCTCTATGTCCCAGATTGGCCAAAGCTACCTCTCTGATGGCGTTGGTTTTACGATCGGCGTGGTTGGGCTGATGGCGTTTGTGGCGTGGCAATGGCGGGGGCGTATGCGTCGCCAGGCGCTGGGTCTGGCCTCACCTGCTTCAACCTCGGTTGTCGGTCGTCAGGCGCTTATCGCCGTGATTGTGCTGGGCGCCATCTGGCTGCTAAACGATTATCGCGGCGTCCCAACGCCCGTTCTGCTGCTGGCCCTGCTGCTGTTAGGTGGGATGTTTATGGCCACACGTACCGCTTTTGGCCGCCGTATTTATGCCATCGGCGGCAACCTGGAGGCCGCACGTTTATCCGGGATCAACGTCGAGCGAACGAAACTCGCCGTCTTTGCCATCAACGGTCTGATGGTGGCCATCGCGGGGCTGATCCTCAGCTCGCGTCTGGGGGCAGGCTCCCCCTCCGCCGGTAACATTGCCGAACTGGACGCCATCGCCGCCTGCGTGATTGGCGGGACCAGCCTCGCCGGGGGCATTGGCAGCGTGGCGGGTGCAGTGATGGGCGCATTTATTATGGCTTCGCTGGATAACGGGATGAGTATGATGGACGTGCCGACGTTTTGGCAGTATATCGTCAAGGGTGCCATTCTTTTGCTGGCAGTCTGGATGGACTCTGCCACCAAGCGGCGCGCCTGATAACAGTATCGTGACTAATCTGGGAAAATGAGCCATGTTTGAAAAGCGTCACCGCATTACGTTGTTATTCAATGCCAACAAAGCCTATGACCGGCAGGTGGTTGAAGGGGTTGGTGAATATTTGCAGGCGTCGCAATCGGAATGGGATATTTTCATCGAAGAAGATTTCCGTACCCGTCTGGAGAACATCAAAGACTGGCTGGGAGACGGGGTCATCGCCGACTTTGACGACCCCGTAATTGAACAGTTGCTGAGTGGCGTCGACGTGCCTATCGTGGGCGTTGGCGGCTCTTACCATTCACCGGAACACTATCCCCCCGTTCACTACATCGCCACGGATAACCATGCCCTGGTCGAGACCGCCTTTCTCCATTTAAAGGAGAAAGGCGTGCATCGTTTTGCGTTTTACGGATTGCCCGCCACCAGCGGAAAGCGCTGGGCGATGGAGCGTGAATATGCCTTCTGCCAGCTGGTCGCCCAGGAGAAGTATCGCGGCGTCGTTTATCAAGGGCTGGAAACCGCGCCAGAAAACTGGCAGCACGCACAGAATCGCCTGGCTGACTGGCTGCAAACGCTGCCGCCACAGACCGGGATTATCGCCGTGACGGACGCCCGCGCCCGCCACGTATTACAGGTGTGCGAACATTTGCATATTCCGGTGCCGGAAAAGCTGTGCGTGATTGGTATTGATAACGAAGAGCTTACGCGCTATCTGTCACGCGTGGCGCTCTCATCCGTGGCTCAGGGTACCCGTCAGATGGGCTATCAGGCCGCGAAGCTGCTGCACAGGCTGTTAGACAAAGAATCCCTGCCGCTCCAGCGTCTGCTGGTTCCGCCCGTTCGCGTGGTCGAGCGTCGCTCAACTGACTACCGTTCCTTAAACGATCCGGCCGTGATTCAGGCGATGCACTACATTCGCAATCATGCCTGCAAAGGGATTAAGGTCGATCAGGTGCTGGATTCGGTCGGTATTTCACGTTCGAATCTGGAGAAACGGTTCAAAGAGGAAGTCGGTGAGACCATTCACGCCGTGATCCATGCGGAAAAGCTGGAGAAAGCGCGCAGTTTGCTGATCTCCACCTCGCTGTCAATCAACGAGATTTCACAGATGTGCGGCTACCCGTCGCTACAGTATTTCTATTCGGTGTTCAGGAAAGAGTACGACACCACGCCGAAGGAGTACCGGGAACGGTACAGTGAAGTCCTGCTCTAGAAAAGAGAACGCCTTCCAGTGGAAGGCGTTTTTCATTACATATGCGCGGCAATCAGACGCTGGTTATCCTGGTACATGGAGAACAGGTAATTGTTATAACGCTGTCCCTGAGTGGAATAACCTTTCAGCTTGTGGATCATCGCCGTGGCCGTCACTTCCTGATCCGCCTTACGCAGCTGTGCGCGTGACTTACGGAACGAGGAGTAGGCCGGATGGGTGTTCAGGTTCACCACATAGGCATTCACGGAATCTTTCACCGATTCAAACTGTGAATAGCCCTTCACCTTGCCGGGTGCATTGGTACAACGACCTTTTGCGCATTTCATGCCAAACAGATTGTTGTTGTTGCGCGCCAGCTTCGAGGTGCCCCAACCGCTTTCGGCGGCAGCCATTGTCGCGACCATACTGCCTGGAATGATGTCCACACGCTCTAACAGTGAATTCCACGGCACGCGACGCGTGTTCCCGCTCCACTTCACTTTATAGCGTTTGGCGATGTCTTTCAGGCGAGTGCGCTCAGACGGCGACCAGCGGCTATCGTACTGTTTGGAGATCAGCCAGTTACGATCCGCAGTAATCGCGGCATTTTGACTTTTAATGTAAGGCATTACCGTCCGGAGAAACGCTTTTTTTCTTGGTGTTCCGGAAGGGTATTTTCGCAAATCAGGAAGTGAACTACTCTTTGCACTATTGCGAGAATACTCTTGTTTACTGCTAACCTTACTGCTTGTCGTCTTTATTACGTGGGCTTTCTTACTCGTTGTATCCGTGTGCGTCTTTGCAAGCACCTCACCTGAAAATGCCATGGTGAGTAACATGAGTATCGCGGCCCCATATCGTCGAATGGGAGTCGATATCATTAGGTCTCCTGGTCGGATATAAGCATTCCAACACCTTATTTTCTTCAAAAATTTGAGAGCGGAATCTCAAATCATACCAAAAATAGTCCTCAAGAGCACGTATACAAATAGTCCAATTCCGAAACTATGTCATCCGGAACGTGCTCATTAAAGCATCAACACTGGAAAAATGTGCGCGATATCGCAGATAACTGCCTAATTTTGCGCGGGATCACTCATCCCTTCGCGTCCTCCTGGCAGAAAGCCTCAGAGGAGGAGTTTTTCCCCTGAACCGAATGGCACACTGGTCAAAAATGCCGCGACAGGAAAATGGAATGAAACGCACTGCATTAGCTGTTCTGATGTTACCCGCACTCGCGCATGCCGACTGGTCATCGCCAGGATTTGACGCGTTTAACGCTGAAGGTACCGGCGTTTTTACCAGCCAGGCAACGCTTGCGAAGGGTACCCGCCCGCTGACGCTGAGTCTTGACAACGCGTGCTGGCAGCCGACAGATGCCATTAAGCTCAACGAGATGCTGTCGCTCAAACCGTGCGAAGGCACCCCGCCGCAGTGGCGGTTATTCCGTGACGGCGTTTATCAGATGCGTATTGATACGCGCTCGGGAACGCCGACGCTGATGCTGACGGTGAACAGTGCGGCGCCACAGCCTGTCGCTAACGTTACCCGCCAGTGCCCGAAGTGGGACGGCCAACCGCTCACGATCGACGTCGTTAACACCTTCCCGGAAGGCACGGTGGTGCGTGATTTTTACAGCAAACAGACCGCGACCGTTCAAAATGGCAAAGTCACGCTTCAGCCAGCCGCCAACAGCAACGGCCTGCTGCTGCTTGAGCGCGCCGAGACGGACAAACCCGCGCCGTTCAGCTGGCAAAACGCCACCGTCTATTTCGTGCTGACCGATCGCTTTGTGAATGGCGACCCCACCAACGACAATAGCTATGGCCGCCATAAAGACGGTATGCAGGAGATTGGTACTTTCCACGGCGGCGATCTTAAAGGGCTTACAAGCAAACTGGATTATCTTCAGCAGCTGGGCGTGAATGCGCTCTGGATAAGCTCTCCGCTGGAGCAGATCCACGGCTGGGTTGGCGGCGGCACGAAAGGGGATTTCCCCCACTACGCCTATCACGGCTATTACACCCAGGACTGGACGAAACTCGACGCCAACATGGGCAACGAAGAAGATTTGCGCCAGCTTGTCGATGAAGCGCACCGGCGCGGGATCCGCGTCCTGTTTGACGTTGTCATGAATCACGCGGGCTATGCGACGCTTGCCGATATGCAGGAGTATCAGTTTGGCGCGTTGTATTTGCAGGGGGATGAGCTGAAAAAAACCCTCGGTGAGCGCTGGACTGACTGGAAGCCAGGCGCGGGCCAAAGCTGGCACAGCTTCAACGATTACATCAACTTCAGTGATAAAGCCGCATGGGAAAAGTGGTGGGGTAAAAAATGGATCCGTACCGATATCGGTGATTACGACAACCCGGGCTTTGACGATCTGACCATGTCGCTGGCCTTCCTGCCGGATCTGAAAACGGAATCTAAGATCCCGTCAGGTTTGCCAAACTTTTATCAACATAAGCCCGACACCAACGCGAAGGTGATGACGAATTTCACCCCCCGGGATTATCTGACCCACTGGCTCAGTCAGTGGGTACGTGACTACGGCATCGACGGTTTTCGGGTCGATACCGCTAAACACGTTGAGCCTGAAGCCTGGCAGCAACTGAAAAACCAGGCCAGCCAGGCGCTGACCGCGTGGAAAGCCGCCAACCCGGACAAAAAACTCGACGATGCGCCATTCTGGATGACCGGTGAATCCTGGGGACATGGCGTCATGCAGAGCGATTATTACCGCCACGGCTTCGATGCGATGATCAACTTTGACTATCAGGAGCAGGCGGCGAAAGCGGTGGATTGTCTGGCGGATATGGATTTGACCTGGCAGCAGATGGCAGAAAAGCTGCAAAGTTTCAATGTGCTGAGCTATCTCTCCTCCCACGATACGCGTCTGTTCCGTGAAGGGGGCCAGCGCGCCGCTGAGTTACTGCTGCTGGCACCGGGAAGCGTGCAGATCTATTACGGCGATGAATCAGAGCGTCCATTCGGCCCGACGGGCTCCGATCCGCTACAGGGAACCCGTTCGGATATGAACTGGCAGGACGTCACGGGTAAACAGGCGTTAACTGTCGCCCACTGGCAGCTTCTGGGGCAGTTCCGCGCCCGTCATCCGGCGGTAGGTGAAGGCAAGCAAACCACGCTGTCGATGAAAGAAGGCTACGGCTTTGTGCGCGAGCACAAGGGCGATAAGGTGATGGTGGTGTGGGCGGGTAATCAATAGGCCCCCTCACCCTAACCCTCTCCCCAGGGGGGAGAGGGGATGGCACGGTGCGCTCTTTCTCCCTCGCCCCTTTGAGCAGAGGGCCGGAGTGAGGGGCATTCACCAGAACAATTCACCATACAAATACAAACCCGCCACATAAAACAACAAATCCGACCACATCCGCCGATTTGCACCAACACGGTGCTGGCGTTATGGTTACTGCCTTTCATATTAAGCCCGACAGATCACCTGCTATGACGTTTTCACAATTCGGCGACAAATTTACCCGCCATTCAGGCATTACCCGCCTGATGGAGGACCTCAACGACGGGCTGCGCACCCCAGGCGCTATCATGCTTGGCGGCGGAAACCCGGCTCAAATTCCGGAGATGAACTCCTACTTCCAGACGCTGCTGGCAGACATGCTGGAAAACGGTAAAGCAACCGATGCGCTGTGTAATTACGACGGCCCACAGGGTAAAACCGAACTACTGACGCTTCTGGCGGCAATGCTGCGGGAAGCGCTGGGTTGGGATATTGAACCACAGAATATTGCACTGACCAACGGCAGTCAGAGCGCGTTTTTCTACTTGTTCAATCTCTTCGCCGGACGCCGCGCCGACGGCACCACAAAAAAAGTGCTGTTCCCGCTGGCACCGGAGTATATCGGCTATGCCGATGCTGGCCTCGAAGAAGACCTGTTTGTGTCCGCGCGTCCGAATATCGAGTTGTTGCCAGAGGGCCAGTTCAAATATCACGTCGATTTTGAACATCTGCATATCGGTGAAGAGACGGGCATGATCTGCGTATCCCGTCCCACCAACCCGACGGGCAACGTGATCACCGACGACGAGCTGATGAAGCTGGATGCGCTGGCGAATCAGCACGGCATCCCGCTGGTGATCGACAACGCCTATGGCGTACCGTTCCCGGGGATCATCTTCAGCGAAGCGCGTCCGCTGTGGAACCCGAATATTGTGCTGTGCATGAGCCTCTCCAAGCTGGGCCTGCCGGGCAGCCGCTGCGGCATTATCATTGCTAACGAGAAAATCATCACCGCCATTACCAACATGAACGGCATTATCAGCCTTTCGCCTGGCGGCATCGGCCCGGCGATGATGTGCGAGATGATCAGGCGTAACGACCTGCTGCGCCTGTCGAATGAGGTGATTAAGCCGTTTTACTCTCAGCGCGTTCAGGAAACCATCGCCATCCTTCGCCGCTATTTACCGGAAGAACGCTGCCTGATCCATAAACCGGAAGGGGCCATTTTCCTGTGGCTGTGGTTTAAAGATCTGCCCATTACGACAGAGCTGCTTTATCAGCGTCTGAAAAAACGTGGCGTGCTGATGGTGCCAGGAGATTACTTCTTCCCGGGACTGGATAAGCCGTGGCCGCACACGCACCAGTGCATGCGCATGAACTACGTCCCGGACCCGGAAAAAATCGAAGCGGGGGTGAAAATTCTCGCCGAAGAGATTGAGAACGCCTGGCGCGAAGCCGGTTAAAACGTCCTCAGGCCAGATTACGCAGCCGTTCCGCGCGTAATCTGGCGGGGTCTATGCAGCGCAGCGCGTGGGTGGGACAGGCTTCGACGCAGGCGGGCCCCCCTTCGCGATGCACGCACAAATCACATTTCAACGCCTGAACGCGATCTTCCACGAGCCGAACCTGCATTGCCCCGAACGGGCACGCCACCATACAGCTTTTGCAGCCGATACAGCGTGCCTGCTCCACCAGCCAGGCCCCGGCAGTGCGGTGAATTGCCTGCGTCGGGCAGACATTCGCGCAGGGTGCGTCTTCACACTGGTGACAGCCCACGGCCGTGGTGAACGTATCGCCCTTAACCACCCGAATACGGGACATAACAGCACCTGGCGTAGCATCATTCTGATGCGACACCATGCACGCCACCTCACAGGTGCGACACCCGATACATTTTTCCGAATCCGCCATGATAAATCGGTTCATGTGTTACGCCTCGCGCACGTTAAAACCCGGTTCCGGGCACATCATACATAACGTCTCAGGCAGCGAAGGTGTGATGAGTCAAAGAGGCGGCGCTTAGCCGGAATTAATATGCTCTTTACAGTACCGCCGTTTCCACACGGCGGGCGTTAACCCGGTATGTTTCGAAAATATCTGCCGGAAATAACCCACGTCATTAAAACCGCACCGGGCGGCCACTTCAGTTAACGAGGCCGCATCGTTCAACAACAGTTTTTCAGCGGCCCTGACGCGCTGGCGATGAATTGCCTCCGTCAGGGTTAAATGAAACGTCCGGCGAAATACTCGCCCAAGGTAATCAGCGTTGCAGTGCAGCTCTTTCGCCAGCTGCGAAGTGGATATGGGCAAATGAAAGTGCGTGCGGATAAGCTGTTTGGCCTTCCACGCCATTGCCGCGCCCGCATCATCCGCTTTATCTTCATATCCCGGCGAGAGCGATATTTGCTGCAAAATTAACAGCAAAATGATCTCCAGCGCCTGGCTACGCTGTAATTTTTCCTGCTCGCTTAAAAACTGTCGGAATAACGCAATGACATATTGCGGATCCCGAACGCTACAGTGTTGCTCAATCGACAGCGGCGACGCGCCTGGCAACGCAGGCAAGCGTTCATCCACCTCAAAATGCAGCCAGTAAAATTTCAGATCGCCCGGAAAATCGTCCACCCCGACATGCCGCCGCTTCGGCCAAAGTAATAAACTCTCACCAGCGTTTACCTCAAAAAGCGTATTTTCCTCCTGGATCGTTAATGTCCCTTTTTCGACAAAAATAATCTCCCACGATGATAATTTTCGTGCGGGATGACGGCCCACGCCCCGGGAGATAAATAAACCGCCATTTTGAACCTTAATCGGAAGTGCTATGGATAATTCAAGCATGGATATTCATTTTTCCGCTTTTATGGTGACGAATATTGCCTTTATTCTTTGATTATTAATAAATATCAGCATAACCGCTCGATCAAACTCACACTTTTATCATCAGGTCGGAATCGTCACCTTTTTATACTTTTCCCTTCCCTTGTTGGTCTGCCCGTTGAATGCAGAATAAATGGGGTACCTTGCACAAATACGATAAAAAAAACGTTTATCGAGGAGTTACCCCATGACTTCCACACCGATTACAGACGCAGAAGTTGCAAAACAGGTAGCCGATGACCGGCTGTCGGTCCGCGAAAAAATTGGCTACGGCCTGGGCGACGCGGGTGGCACGGTAATCACCTGTCTGATCATGAATTTTCTGACCTTTTTCTATACCGATGTGTTTGGCCTGACGCCCGCGCTCGTCGGCACGCTGTTCATTGCCCTGCGGGTATTTGACGCAGTTTCCGATCCGGTGATGGGCGTGATTGCTGACCGCACGCAGAGCCGCTGGGGACGTTTTCGTCCCTGGCAGCTGTGGGTCGCGCTTCCCATCGGCATCATCGGCGTGCTGACCTTTACCGTCCCGGACGCCAGCATGGGCGTGAAAATCGCCTGGGCGTTTGGCACCTATTTGCTGTTGTCCGTGGGCTATACCGCCATCAACGTGCCGTATTGTGCGCTGATCAATACCATGACCACCCGCCACAACGAGGTCATATCCTGCCAGTCCTGGCGCTTCGTACTGTGCGGCGTGGCGGGCTTTCTGGTCTCCGTTGGCCTGCCGTGGCTGGTGGCGGAACTGGGCCAGGGCAATGCCGCCCGGGGTTATCAACTGGGCGTCGGCGTGCTGTGTGCCATCGCCGTGGTGATGTTCCTGTGCTGCTTCTTCTGGGTACGCGAGCGCGTCCCGCTGGCGCTGATGGGCAAATTCACCCTGCGCGAGCATCTGGCGGGCCTGCGTAAAAACGATCAGCTACTGCTGATGCTGGTGATGTCGTTCCTGCTGATTAACGTATTCAACATTCGCGGCGGCGGATACATGTACTTCATCACCTACGTGCTTCAGGGCAGCACGGCGTACACCTCGCTGTTTTTCACCATGGTGACCTTTGCCGCCATTCTGGGTGCGGTGATCGTCAACCCGCTGTCGCGCCGAATGGATACCGTCAAACTCTACTACTACACCAACCTGGTGCTCGCAGCACTTGCAGTGGGCATGTGGTTTCTGCCGGGTGGCCCGGCGCACCAGACGCTCTGGCTGATCGTCATTTTAAGCAACGGCGTGATCCTGGGCTTCACTCTGCCGCTGCACTTCTCGCTGATGGCCTTTGCCGATGATTACGGCGAATGGAAAACCGGCGTGCGCTCATCGGGCATGAACTTCGCTTTCAACCTGTTTTTCATCAAGCTCGCGTGGGCATCCAGCGCCGGGATCATCAGCCTGGTGTTTATTGCCGTGGCCTATCAGCTAGGCGCGGGTAACCAGACGCCCGCCTCATTGCAGGGCATCACCGCCATGGAGACGCTACTCCCTGCCCTTTTCCACCTGCTGCTGGCGGTCGCTATCCGCTGGTGCAGGCTTAACAATCCCGTGATGCCGCGCATTGCCACCGATTTGCGCCAGCGTCATGTCCAGTCCTGAGGAGAACGATATGTCCATAATGGAAGCCGACCTTCACCAGTTGAAAATCAACGACCCGTTTCTTGGTCAGTACCAACGGCTGGTCCGTGACGTGGTGATCCCTTACCAGTGGGAGGCGCTTAACGACCGCGTGGCAGAGGCCGAACCCAGCCACGCCATCGCCAACTTCCGCATCGCGGCCGGTCTGGAACAGGGGGAGTTTTACGGGATGGTATTTCAGGACAGTGACGTGGCGAAATGGCTCGAAGCCGTGGCGTGGTCGCTGTGCCAGAAGCCGGATGCTGAACTGGAAAAAACCGCCGACGAGGTGATTGAACTGGTCGCGGCGGCGCAGTGCGAAGATGGTTATCTCAATACCTATTTCACGGTGAAAGCCCCCGAGGAGCGCTGGACCAATCTGGCGGAATGCCACGAACTGTACTGCGCCGGACATATGATTGAAGCGGGCGTGGCGTATTTCCAGGGAACCGGAAAGCGCCGCCTGCTGGACGTGGTGTGCAGGCTGGCGGACCATATCGACGGCGTGTTTGGCCCAGGCGAGACGCAGTTGCACGGCTATCCGGGACACCCGGAAATCGAGCTGGCGCTGATGCGGCTGTACGACGTCACGCAGGAGCCACGCTATCTCAACATGGTGAAATATTTCATTGAGGAACGCGGCGCGCAGCCTCACTTCTACGACATTGAATACGAGAAGCGCGGCAAAACGTCCTACTGGAATACCTATGGCCCGGCGTGGATGGTCAAGGACAAAGCCTACAGCCAGGCGCATCAACCCCTTGCCGAACAGCAAACGGCCATCGGCCATGCGGTGCGTTTCGTCTACCTGATGGCGGGCATGGCGCACCTGGCGCGCCTGAGCAATGACGAAGGCAAACGCCAGGACTGTCTGCGGCTGTGGAACAACATGGCGCAGCGCCAGCTGTACATTACCGGCGGGATTGGCTCGCAAAGCAGCGGCGAGGCGTTCAGCAGCGATTACGATCTGCCCAACGATACGGTATATGCGGAAAGCTGCGCCTCCATTGGCCTGATGATGTTTGCCCGCCGGATGCTGGAGATGGAGGCAGACGGCCACTACGCCGACGTGATGGAGCGTGCGCTGTACAACACGGTGCTGGGCGGCATGGCGCTGGACGGTAAGCATTTCTTTTATGTGAATCCGCTGGAAGTACACCCGAAAACGCTGGCCTTCAACCATATCTATGACCACGTGAAACCGGTGCGTCAGCGCTGGTTCGGCTGCGCCTGTTGCCCGCCGAATATTGCGCGCGTCCTGACTTCGCTGGGGCACTACATTTATACCGTTCGCCCGGACGCGCTGTTGATCAATCTGTACGTGGGGAACGACGTCGCCATTCCGGTTGGGGAAAACACCCTACAGCTGCGGATTAGCGGCAACTATCCGTGGCATGAGCAGGTGAAAATCGAGATAACCTCGCCAGTTCCGGTGAGTCACACGCTGGCCCTGAGGCTGCCGGACTGGTGCGCTGAACCGGCGGTTTCGCTGAATGGTGAAGCCATTACCGGCGAGGTCTCCCGGGGATACCTGTACCTCAACCGCAGCTGGCAGGAAGGCGACACGCTGACGCTGACGTTACCGATGCCGGTTCGCCGCGTGTATGGCAACCCGCAGGTGCGCCAGCAGGCGGGGAAAGTCGCGCTCCAGCGCGGGCCGCTGGTTTACTGCCTGGAAGAGGCCGATAACGGTGCAAATCTGCATAACCTTTCCTTGCCACAAGACAGCGCGTTTCGGGTATTTGAAGGCAAAGGCATTTTCGCGCACAAAATGCTGATACAGACAGAGGGGATCGGGTGTCAGGCGAAGGACACTGATGCCCTGTGGCAGTACGACCGCTCGCCGGTAGAACGTCAGCCCCGGACGCTGACCTTTATTCCGTGGTTTAGCTGGGCAAACCGGGGAGAAGGTGAAATGCGGATATGGGTGGATGAGGGCTGAATAGCGGCGGTCTGTTGCCCTCACCCCAGCCCTCTCCCACGGGAGAGGGAGTAAAACGTAGGCTGGCTCAGGCCGCCCGGGACGGCCTGCGCGGGAAGATTAAAACAGCCCCAGCGGTTTATCGGAGTAGCTGACCAGCAGACATTTCGTTTGCTGGTAGTGCTCCAGCATCATCTTATGGGTTTCACGCCCGATGCCCGACTGCTTGTAGCCGCCAAACGCCGCATGAGCCGGATAGGCGTGATAGCAGTTGGTCCATACGCGTCCGGCCTGAATGCCGCGCCCCATTTTATAGGCCAGATTGCCGTTACGGCTCCAGACGCCCGCCCCCAGGCCATACTGCGTGTCGTTGGCGAGTTCCAGCGCTTCGTCCATGGTTTTAAACGTGGTGACGGCCAGCACCGGTCCAAAAATTTCCTCCTGGAAAACGCGCATGTTGTTCTTACCGAACAGGATGGTCGGCTCAAGGTAGTAACCCTCCTGCAAATCGCCGCCCAGCACCTTACGACGACCGCCGGTCAACACATCGGCCCCCTCTTTTTTGCCAATATCAATATAGTTGAGGATGGTTTCCAGCTGACCATGCGATACCTGCGCTCCCATCTGGGTGACGTTATCCAGCGGATTACCGCTGCGAATCGACTCCACGCGCCGGATCGCCCGCTCCATAAAGCGCTCATAGATGGATTCCTGCACCAGCGCGCGGCTCGGACAGGTACAGACTTCACCCTGGTTAAACGCGAACAACGCAAACCCTTCCAGCGCTTTGTCGAAGAAGGCGTCCTCTTCATCCATCACGTCGGCAAAGAAGATGTTCGGCGATTTCCCGCCCAGCTCCAGCGTGACCGGAATGATGTTCTGGGTCGCGTACTGCATGATCTGCTGACCCACTTCCGTTGAGCCGGTAAACGCCACTTTGGCGATACGCTTTGAAGTAGCCAGATATTCGCCAATCTCGCCCCCGGCACCGTTGACCACGTTAATCACCCCCGGCGGCAACAGGTCGCCAATCACCTCCATCAGCAGCAGTACCGAAAGCGGCGTCAGGCGTGCGGGTTTCAGCACAACGCAGTTACCTGCCGCCAGCGCGGGCGCCATTTTCCAGCTTGCCATCAGCAGCGGGAAGTTCCAGGGAATAATTTGCCCTACCACGCCGAGCGGCTCGTGGAAGTGATACGCCACGGTATCCTTGTCAACTTCACTGATTCCCCCCTCCTGGGCACGAATGCAGGAGGCAAAATAACGGAAATGGTCAATCGCCAGCGGCACGTCCGCCGCCATGGTTTCCCGGATCGGCTTGCCGTTGTCCCACGTTTCAGCGGTCGCCAGCAGCTCCAGACTCTGCTCCATCCGATCGGCGATTTTGAACAAAATGGCCGCTCTGTCCTGAACGGACGTTTGTCCCCATTTATCTTTCGCCTTATGCGCCGCATCCAGCGCTAAATCAATATCCCGCTTGCCCGAACTGGCAATTTCACACAGCGGCTGGCCGGTGACGGGCGTCAGGTTGGAATAGTATTCACCGTCGACGGGCGCCACCCAGTCGCCACCGATAAAGTTGTCATAGCGGGGCTTGAGCTTAAGGGGAAAACCATACTCGCCAGGCTGGATACGCGATGAGGGAGGATTGTTTGTCATGACCGTCTCCTTGCAGTAGGTGTACAACAAGGGTAGTTCCGGCTGGTGATTTTCTCGCCAGCCGGTAACGGGTTTACGAGCCGTATCACGGATTACCGTACTTTACGTTTCGTTTCTGCCGCCGGAGCCATACTTAATAGCTCAGGGGCTCATGAGGAACGATGCAATGCAGCTATTTATCGGCTTTGACGTGGGCGGAACCCACATCAAACACGGCGTGATTAATGAAAACGGCGAAGAACTGACATCCGATGAATATGATACGCCTGACGATGAAAGCACCTTCAAACAGAAGTGGAAAACGGTGGTGGATAAGTACCGCCAGGAGTATGAGATCGTCGGCATCGGCGTGAGTTTCCCGGGCCATATTAATCACCATACCGGCGAAGCGGCCAAAGCCGGGGCGCTGGATTATCTTGACGGCGAAAATCTGTGCGAACTTTTCGCACAGCTGACCGATCTCCCCGTCACAGCCGAGAATGACGCCAACTGCGCGGCGCTGGGCGAACGCTGGCAGGGCGCCGGTAAGGACTATGAGCATTTTGTCTGCATCACCATCGGCACCGGTATCGGCGGCGGTATCGTCATGGAGGGCGATCTCTACCGTGGGTCGCACTACCGGGCGGGCGAATTTGGCGTGCTGCCCGTGGGCAACAACGGCGAACCGATGCACGAAGTGGCGTCAGCCAGCGGCCTGATGAAAGCCTGCCGCCGCGCGCTGGCCGTGTCGGAAGAGGAGATGCCTGACGGGGAAGAGCTGTTTAAACGCATGGACAGCGACGTGCATCTGCGTGAGGCCATAGAAGAGTGGGCGCATTTCCTCTCGCGCGGCATTTATAGCGTGATATCTATGTTTGATCCACAGGCGGTGCTGATTGGCGGCGGCATTAGCGAGCAGGAGAAAATCTATCTCCTGCTGGATAAATACCTACAGCGATTCGAAGAGTGGGAGGCGCTCCGGGTGCCCATCCTTCCCTGCAAGCTGGGTAACCAGGCGGGAAGGCTGGGCGCGGTCTGGCTGGCTAAACAGAAGCAGGCGCGCAGCGCTTAACGCTTACGGAAATAACTGCGCGTCGCGTAGCACATGGTCATTGCCGCGACGACGCGTAAACCCGATGCGGTTGAAATACTCCAGGATCTGAATCGCCAGTTTGCGTCCCACGTTCAGCCGATCGCGAAAATCTGCGGCGCAGGTTGATCCGCGCGCCTGATCCAGCTCCCGGATCAGGTTCGCAAACGCGACGATCCGATCGTTGCGGTAATAACGATCTTTCACGATCGCCACAATCATCCCCTGCTGTGCCGCATGGCGCAGTACCTGACGCATCAGCTGCTCGTCGGTATGGGTTTCACGCGCCAGATCGCGCACCCACCACGGTTCATCGCCAAACAGCGCCGCGACTTTTTGCCAGACCGCGTCCTGCTCAGCGGTAAAACCGGCCTTGTGTTCCGGCAGGTGTAGCCAGCCGTGGTGACTGTTAATCACGCCGCTTTCACGCATGTTTTCAATCAGCAACAGCACCAGCGCATCATCTTCCATGGGCAACGCCATGCGCCGCAAACGCTCGCGGCCCGGGCCTGGCTCATCCTGATGCTGTTCATGGTAGGTCGCCAGTGTGCTCAGCACTTTGCGCTGCCAGCGCGCCGCCACCGGCGCGTTCAGCAGGCGGTTACCGGCCTGAATAAACCCTGGCTCCTGCGTCAGAAGACGCAATCCTTCGCCGCTAAGCTGGCGCGCCCAGGCGAACGCCGCCAGATCCACCGCACCACGCTCAAGGTGGATATCTAACGCAGACTTATCGTCGCTTGCCTTCGCCAGCGCGGCCAGCCACTGTAAATACTCGGGCTTACGCTTGCCGCGACGGGGCGGATCCAGCATGACCACGCGCGCCCCCGCCAGCGTTTCCCGCGCCGAAATATCACGCAGAACCAGGCGATCGTTATCCGCCAGCCAGAGCGGGGAGTCGAACACCAGCTCGGCGAGATCGTTTTCCAGCAGCGACACACGCCCGGTGATGTGGCTGGCCGCGTGGTGGATGTGCAGCGGCTGCCACTGGGTCAGCGGCGTGTGGGTCTGGAGTGAAACGATGATCCGTTCAGAAGGCTCCGGCGGCGCGTCGGCCAGCAGCCAGTCGCCGCGGTTAAGCTGGTCTTTTTCGGCATCACCGGCAATATTCAGGGCGATACGCTGCCCGGCGTAGGCCCGCTCTACCGGCTGGTTTTGCGCATGAAGCCCACGCACGCGCATCGGTGTGTTCACGCCCGTCAGCCACAGGGTATCGCCCACGTTCACTTCGCCGCTCAGCGCGGTGCCGGTCACCACCAGCCCAGCCCCTTTCACGGTGAATGCCCTGTCGATCGCCAGACGGAACCGGTGATGGCTGGCCTGTTCACGAGACGGGATCTGCTGCAAATGGTCGCGAAGGGCGTCGATACCGCGGCCTTCTGTCGCCACGGTGACAAACAGTGCGGCATCCTCAAAACCGTATTCAGCCAGTGCCGCCAGTACCTCTTCACGCACCTCGTCGATACGCGCCTCGTCCACACGGTCCGCTTTGGTGAGGGCGACGGTCAACTGCGGGTTTCCCGTCAGCTGGAGGATCGCCAGATGCTCGCGCGTTTGCGCCATCACCCCGTCATCGCATGCAACCACCAGCAGCGCGTGATCGATACCGCCCACGCCCGCGAGCATATTGGAAAGAAACTTCTCGTGACCGGGCACGTCGATAAAACCCAGCACGCGACCATCGGGCTGCGGCCAGTAGGCATAACCCAGGTCAATGGTCATGCCGCGCTTTTTCTCTTCCGGCAGGCGATCGGCATTCACGCCCGTAATGGCCTGCAATAACGTGGTTTTGCCGTGGTCAACGTGACCGGCGGTGGCAATAATCATTTCAACATCATCTCCAGAAACCGCTTTTCATCTTCCAGACAGCGTAAATCCAGCCACATGCGGCCATCACCGATACGGCCTATCACCGGCGTCGGTAATGCGCGCCAGCGTGCCGAGAGCGCCTCAAGCTGGCTTCCGCGTCCGTCGCGCGGGGTGAACGTCAGCGCTTCGCTCGGTAACCTGTCCACGGGCAGCGAGCCACTGCCAATTTGCGACAGGCAAGGCTCGATACGAACGTCAAACTCAGGGTAATGAGGAGCAACCTGCGGCAGTAGCGCTTCCGCCTGCGCGCGAATGGAGGCCGTATCACGGCTCAGCAAACGCAACGTGGGCAGGCGGTCAGCCAGTTTCTCCGGGTAGAGATAGAGCCGCAGCGTGGCTTCCAGCGCGGCCAGCGTCATTTTATCAGCACGCAGAGCACGCTTCAGTGGATGCTGCTGTAGCTGCGCAATCAGCTCGCGCCTGCCGACGATAATCCCCGCCTGCGGCCCGCCCAGCAGTTTATCGCCGGAGAAACTGACCAGGCTGACGCCCGCGGCGATCATCTCCTGCACCATCGGCTCTTTCGGCAGCCCGAACTGGCGCATATCCACCAGCGACCCGCTGCCGAGATCGGCAATCACCGGCACGTTTAGCTCGCGCCCGATGGCGGCCAGGTCGGCCTCTTCCACCGTTTTGGTAAACCCTTCGATATGGTAATTGCTGGTATGCACTTTCATCAGCAGCGCGGTATTTTCATTCACCGCCGCGCGATAATCTTTTGCATGGGTACGGTTGGTTGTACCCACTTCATGCAGCGTGCAACCCGCCTGGCGCATGACGTCCGGAATACGAAACGCTCCGCCGATCTCCACCAGCTCGCCGCGAGAGACGACAACCTCTTTTCCGCTCGCGGTGGCCGCCAGCATTAACAGCACCGCCGCCGCGTTGTTATTCACGATGCAGGCATCTTCCGCGCCGGTGATCTGGCAGAGAAGATCTGCCAGCGCGCGGTCGCGATGCCCACGTCCGGCGCCGTCCAGATCGTACTCCAGCGTCACCGGCGAGCGCATGGCCTGGGTGACGGCCTCTATTGCCTCTTCTGCCTGCTGTGCCCGCCCCAGATTGGTGTGCAGTACCGTGCCCGTCAGGTTAATGACCGGGCGCAACGCGCTTTGCGCATGCTTGCTCAGCCTGCGTTCAACTTCCTGCGCCCACGCCACGCACCAGCCGGGTAGCGCATTCTCAGCCTGAATATGGCGACGCGCGTCGTCCTGAAGCTGGCGTAGCATGTCGACCGTTGCAGTATGGCCAAACTGCTCCAGCACCGCCGTAATGCGCGGGTCACGAAGCAGACGATCGGTAGCGGGGATCTGGCTGTAGAGGGAATGATGAGTAGTCATGAATGCGCCTGGCGAGTAAATATCTTCCCCCCTCCCGACGGGAGAGGGAGTTAACATGTGGGGGGATTGTACCGCCTCCCGCCAGGAAGTGTTATAACCCGCATCAAGCCTTTGGTGGTTCCGTCCGGGCAAAACTTTCGCGCTGGAAGAGCGTCTCCGCCAGTTTGACCAGCAGTGGACGATCCACGCACCAGCCCGGGGAGACGCGGCGGAAATTGAGGTAGCCAATGGCGCAGGCGATGGCGATCGTCGCCAGATTCAGGCTATCGCTCTGAATTTTACCGTCGCGGATCAGCTGTTCGCACCTGTCCAGGCTGCGGCTGATTTTTTCACGCTGGCGCAGCAGTTCATTTTCTGACTGCTGGGCGGCGGGCCTTGCCTGCTCGCGTACGGACGTTAGCGCCGCATCCATAATGCCATCCGCCAGGGCTTCAATTTGCTTCATCGCCAGCGCCGCTTTTGGCTCCGTCGGCAGCATGGCTGGCGCAACGCCAAGCAGCTCGATGTACTCCGCAATGATCGGGGAATCAAACCAGTAGTCGCCCTCGTCCGTTACCAGCGCCGGGACTTTCCCCAGCGGGTTGTACTGCGCAACGCCGTTCTCTGCGTTGTAGGGCTGTTCATTCACGAATTCAAATTCAATTCCTTTCTCCAGCAGGAGAATCGAAATCTTACGCACGAAAGGACTGGTGTAACTGCCGATGAGTTTCATTGCTTATCCTTAATGCCCACAAAGAGGTCAGTATGGATCAAGCCGTGAAAAAAGGCAGGTATGCATCTCGCATTCCTGCCCTCCAACGCTTAATGGTCGAGGTAAAGGTAGTGCATCCAGCTGGTCATACGCAGCAATACCTTACGCATCACCGAGACGTGGGCGAAGTGGTCGGAATAGACAGCCACCTGGGCATAGATGCCGTCAGGCAGCGCATCAACATCCGCGTTCGGTTCCAGTTCGATAAGCGCCTGCACCCCATCCGTACCCGGCGCCACCGTCAGCGACTGTAACACCCCCTGTGCCTGATAGGTTCCTCCCGGCACCACCGGCAGGATGCTGGTAAGCTTGCCGGAGAACACCCGGCCCGGCAGCGCGTTGAACACCACTTCCGCTTCGTCACCAGGCTTCAGACGCAGTAATGAGTTCTGGCGGAACTGAGCGATAATCTGGCGTTTCTGTTCGGGAATAAACACCATCACCGGACGCAGCGGCAGCGCCGCAGCGTAGGTTCCCGGGCGGATAAGGACCTGCGTGACGTAGCCGTTGCCTGGCGCGCGGACCACCGTCTGTTCCAGGTTATAGGTGGCCTCGGCCAGTTGCGCACGAAGCGAAGCAATTTGCGACTGCTCGCCGTTGACCATACTGTCTAACTGACTCTGGATCTGGGTCTGTTCAGCAACCGAGCCTTTTACCAGCGCATCCTGCGCCAGATAGTTCTGCCGTGCGTTATCGATATCGCTTTCAGAGAACGGATTGACCTTCGCCCGGCTGCCTTTGACGTAGCGCTGATAATCTTTATACAGCCGGTCGCGTTCAGCAGACACGCGGGTCGTGTTGGCCTGCGCCTCAGAGAGCTGGGCTTTAAGTACATCAATATTGTGCGTGGCGGTAACCAGATCGGCTTTCAGCCTGTCGACGCGCGCCTGATACTTACCCGGATCGAGTTTAAATAACACTTCGCCCTTTTTAATAAGCTGGTTATTTTTATGGGTCACTTCACTGACCACGCCAGTGACCTGCGGCGTAATGGGGATTGAAATAACCGCTTTTTGCGCCGTAAAGGTATAGGGATGGTTATAGTTCATTAACAGAATCAGCCCCGCCACAATAAATATTCCGCCTAATGACGCGGTGGCGAGCGTCCACTGATTTACCGGAATACGGAATATTTTAAAAATAGCCCAGGCGAAGGCCACATAGGTCAGAATAATCAACAGATCCATGATTATCGCTCCAGCGTGTTTTTATCGACCACGGGCTGCACGGCGGCGAGCTTTTGCTCAAGCTCGGTGACGCGTTTCGCAAGGGCATCAACGTCAGAGGGTCGGTCTGACGGCTGAATGTGGTTTTGCATACCCCAGCCGCGATCTTCCCGGTACAGCGTGGCCCAAATCCACAGGAAGGGCCAGATGGCATGGAGCGTAAACAGGCTGATCCAGCCAGCCGTATGGATAGCATCCGCATGGGGATGATTACGTTTTTTCGCCATATTATAGGGAATATCATGAATAGCGATGATCCCGTAGAACAGAACCAGGAACACGAAAATTAATATGCCCAGCGCGAAATAGTTGAGAAACATAGTCTCCTCGCTTACACAACGTCAACTCATTAATTGAATAAATTGATGCGCAACCTGATTAATTTATTTATTTTTAAACAAACAGGCTGCGGCTATTATTTCAGAGCCGGGAAGTATCGTTTCTTATAATAACTGCATGCAAGTTTATAAACGTGTCAAAATATAACCTGAATAAAAATATATTTACGCTTACGATATGAGCGTAATCCAGGTTTTCGCTTTTCGCCATACAACATTTTGGCGCATTTGGCTTAGCGATTAATGTTGCTTTTTTACAGGGTGCCGCACTGCGACACGCAGAAAATGACTGCGCTCGCAGCGGGAGGAATCGGAATAAAAATATTTTGTGAATCAAATCACAATCTGGAAACAAACAGCCAACTTAACATTGTGATAGAAATCACAAAACACCGCCCATTTTGGCGTAATTCTGAGCGATGTATTTTTTTTACACACTCATTATGTGATCGCGATCACTTCATTAATATCCTCACCCCCTACATTTACGTGATTCAGATCACACAAAATTCCGCTATCTGGACAGTTGAACGATTCAGTGCCAGATTTCACAGCATCAGAACAGGGCCCGGCTACCTCTGCCGCCGCACATTAACGATAAACCTCGGGCCGCAAGCCTAAGCGTAAACATAAGAAGGGGTGTTTTATGTCATCCGATTTCAAGATCAAAGTGCAAAGCTTTGGTCGTTTCCTCAGCAACATGGTGATGCCAAATATCGGCGCGTTTATCGCGTGGGGTATTATCACCGCATTATTTATTCCGACAGGGTGGTTGCCTAACGAAACGCTGGCGAAACTTGTTGGCCCAATGATTACATACCTGCTGCCGCTGCTTATCGGTTATACCGGTGGTCGTCTGGTGGGCGGTGACCGTGGTGGTGTCGTGGGTGCCATCACAACCATGGGGGTTATCGTCGGTGCGGATATGCCGATGTTCCTCGGTGCGATGATTGCCGGTCCTCTGGGCGGCTGGGCAATTAAGAAATTCGACGTCTGGGTTGATGGCAAGATCAAATCCGGCTTCGAAATGCTGGTGAATAACTTCTCCGCGGGCATCATCGGGATGATCCTCGCGATTCTGGCGTTCCTCGGCATTGGCCCGGCGGTTGAAGTGCTGTCCAAGCTGCTGGCGGCGGGCGTTAACTTCATGGTGGCACACGACATGCTGCCGCTGGCGTCTATCTTCGTTGAACCGGCGAAAATCCTGTTCCTCAACAACGCCATCAACCACGGTATCTTCTCACCGCTGGGTATTCAGCAGTCACACGATCTCGGCAAGTCCATCTTCTTCCTGATTGAAGCGAACCCGGGTCCCGGTATGGGCGTTCTGCTGGCCTATATGTTCTTCGGTCGCGGCAGCGCAAAACAGTCTGCTGGCGGTGCGGCGATCATTCACTTCCTGGGCGGTATTCACGAAATTTACTTCCCGTATGTGCTGATGAACCCACGTCTGATCCTGGCCGTTATTCTCGGCGGTATGACCGGCGTGTTCACCCTGAGCGTGCTGGGCGGTGGTCTGGTGTCTCCTGCTTCTCCAGGCTCTATCCTGGCGGTGCTGGCGATGACCCCGAAAGGCGCCTACTTCGCGAACATCGCGGCGATCTGTGCGGCCATGGCGGTCTCCTTCGTGGTCTCCGCTATCCTGCTGAAAACCAGCAAGGTGAAAGAAGACGACGATATCGAAGCGGCAACCCGTCGTATGCATGACATGAAAGCCGAATCCAAAGGCGCTACGCCGCTGGCGGCGGGTGATGTCTCTAACGACCTGAGCCACGTGCGTAAAATCATCGTGGCCTGTGATGCCGGTATGGGCTCCAGCGCCATGGGTGCGGGCGTGCTGCGTAAGAAAGTGCAGGATGCGAGTCTGACCAACATCTCCGTCACCAACAGCGCGATTAACAGCCTGCCACCGGACGTTGACCTGGTGATCACGCACCGCGATCTGACCGAACGCGCAATGCGTCAGGTGCCGCAGGCGCAGCACATTTCCCTGACCAACTTCCTCGACAGCGGCCTGTACTCCAGCCTGACTGAACGTCTGGTAGCGGCGCAGCGTCATGAAGATAACGAAGTGAAAGTGCGCACCAGCCTGCAAGACAGCTTCGACGAGAGCAACGCGCATCTGTTCAAACTGGGCGCAGAAAACATCTTCCTCGGCCGCACGGCGACCAATAAAGAAGAGGCCATTCGCTTCGCCGGTGAGCAGCTGGTGAAAGGCGGCTACGTTCAGCCAGAATACGTTGACGCGATGCTGGAACGCGAAAAACTGACCCCAACCTACCTGGGTGAATCCATCGCGGTTCCACACGGTACGGTGGAAGCGAAAGATCGCGTGCTGAAAACCGGCGTGGTGTTCTGTCAGTATCCTGACGGCGTACGCTTCGGTGAAGAAGAGGACGACATCGCCCGTCTGGTGATTGGTATCGCCGCTCGCAACAACGAGCATATCCAGGTGATTACCAGCCTGACCAACGCGCTGGACGACGAAACCGTCATCGAGCGCCTGGCCAACACCACCAGCGTGGAAGAAGTTCTGGCCCTGCTCAACAAATAGCAGCGCCTCTTCCCTCTCCCCTTTGGGGAGAGGGCTAGGGTGAGGGGAAAACGTTCCTCACCCCAGCCCTCTCGGGTAAAAACATTGATGAAGGTTAACACTATGAAAGCATTACATTTTGGCGCAGGTAATATCGGTCGTGGCTTTATCGGTAAACTGCTGGCAGACGCGGGCATTACCCTGACATTCGCCGATGTGAATCAGGTGGTTCTGGATGCCCTGAATGCCCGTCATAGCTATCAGGTTCACGTGGTGGGTGAAAACGAGCAGGTTGAAACGGTCTCTGGCGTCAATGCGGTGAGCAGCATTGGCGACGACGTGATCGACCTCATCGCGAACGTTGACCTCGTCACCACTGCCGTGGGTCCGGTAGTACTTGAGCGTATCGCCCCGGCGGTTGCGAAAGGCCTGGCGAAACGTAAAGCGCAGGGCGTTGAAGCTCCGCTGAACATCATCGCCTGTGAAAACATGGTGCGCGGCACCACGCAGCTGAAAGGCCACGTTCTTGCGGCCGTTGCAGACGAAGATAAAGCCTGGGTTGAAGCGCACGTCGGGTTTGTGGATTCCGCCGTTGACCGCATCGTTCCGCCGTCCGAATCCGCCACCAACGACCCGCTGGAAGTGACCGTGGAAACCTTCAGCGAGTGGATCGTTGATAAAACCCAGTTCAAGGGCACGCTGCCAACCATTCCGGGAATGGAATTAACCGATAACCTGATGGCATTTGTCGAACGTAAACTCTTCACGCTGAACACCGGGCATGCTATAACCGCGTACCTCGGGAAATTGGCCGGTCATCAGACGATTCGTGACGCGATCCTCGATGAGAACATCCGTGCGGTGGTCAAAGGGGCAATGGAAGAGAGCGGCGCGGTGCTGATCAAACGCTACGGTTTTGATGCTGACAAACACGCAGCATACATCCAGAAAATCCTCGGTCGTTTTGAAAACCCGTATCTGAAAGATGACGTTGAGCGCGTGGGTCGTCAGCCGCTGCGTAAACTGAGCGCGGGCGACCGCCTGATTAAACCGCTGCTGGGCACGCTGGAATACGGCCTGCCGCACGCCAGCCTGGTGAAAGGGATTGCCGCCGCCATGCACTACCGCAGCGAGCAGGATCCGCAGGCGATTGAGCTGGCTCAGCTGATTGATGACAAAGGCGCGCAGGCGGCGCTGGCGCAGATCTCCGGTCTGGATGCCAACAGTGACGTGGTTGCGGAGGCGGTCAGCGTATATAACGCAACCAAATGATGCAGAGTCCGGCGCAGGTTAGCCTGCGCCCGAATAACAGATTGTCAGATATGCAGGCAATAATGGAACAAACCCAGGCCTTTGAAAATCGTGTGCTTGAGCGTCTGAATGCTGGCAAAACCGTACGAAGCTTCCTGATTGCCGCCGTTGAGCTGTTAACCGAGGCGGTGAACATTCTGGTGCTTCAGGTGTTTCGCAAAGACGACTACGCGGTAAAGTATGCTGTAGAACCGTTACTGGACGGAGACGGACCGCTGGGCGATTTATCGGTACGGCTGAAGCTGATTTACGGTCTTGGCGTGCTGAACCGCCAGGAGTATGAAGACGCCGAGCTGTTAATGGCGCTGCGCGAAGAGCTTAATCATGACGGTAACGAGTACACCTTTACCGATGATGAGATTCTGGGCCCCTTCGGCGAACTACACTGCGTATCCGCGCTTCCTCCCGCACCGACGTTTGATAACAGCGACCCTGAGCTGTACGCGATGCAAAAGCTGCGTTATCAACAGGTTGTCCGCTCCACCATGGTGCTTTCCCTGACTGAGCTGATTTCTAAAATCAGCTTAAAAAAAGCGTTTCAGAAGTAAGCCCGCACACATTGGTGTATCCTTCCCTGTAAATTCCCCGTTTTCAGAGTTATTTGTCATGAAAGAAGTCGAAAAGAACGAAATTAAACGCCTGAGCGACCGCCTGGATCTGATCCGCCATCAGATGGCTGGCCTCTCCCTGGTCGATTCCGCCGAAAAATATGCCGAGCTGGAAAAAGAGTCCGTGAAGCTGGAGGCGGAAATTGAGCGTCTGCGCGAAGTGAAAGGCCAGAAGCTGAGTAAAGAAGCGCAGAAGCTGATGAACATGCCGCATCGCCGCGCGATCACCAAAAAAGAGCAGGCCGACATGGGCAAGCTGAAGAAGAGCGTCCGTGGCCTGGTGGTGGTGCACCCGATGACCGAGCTTGGCCGCGAAATGGGCCTGAAAGAGATGACGGGCTTTTGTAAGACCGAATTTTGATCGCTCTCCCCTGCCGCTGCGGCAGGGGAAACTCAGTTGTAAATCAGGTTAAACGTCGCCATCGCATCCGCTTTTCCCGCCGTCACGTTCTCTTCCGTCTGAATATAATGCGCATCAAACCAGAAGGTCTGCGTCTGGTTATCCCCCACTTGCCCAAGCGCTGATACCTGCGGGATGTTCCACTGTACCACCTGCCCCTGAACCGAACCGGTATTGTCACCGTAGAGCAGTTCGATCCCGACACCGCTGGCGCTATCCTCCTGCTTCGACAATGCCAGTGCCCGATCGTTGGCCGGAGTGGTATCGCCAAAGAACCCCACCTTAACCGCCGTGTTATTTTCGCAGGTCACCGGAATGCTGAAGCGTCCGCCACCGGCCCGTGAACCTGTGCCGTGAAATTCACGCTGGCTCACGCTCCCCATGGGAACAAGAATGCTGCGAGAGCCTACTGAACAGCTGGTACGCCTGACGGTGAAGCTGGCGAGATGGATCTGTACCGGTATCGCCACATTGGTGGCGCTGGCTTGATTTTCTCCCGCCTGCAATATCAGCGATCCCACATTTTGCTCCTGGGAATTGGCGTTATCATCAGGCATGGCGCTGGTCGTTGGAATTTTATAAAACACCACCCAGAACTGCATTTTGTACGTTGAGGCGCTGGCAAAGGCGGGGTTTTGCGATGCGTCGCATATGCGCCGGGACTCATTGCCATTCATCTGACTTGTGCCGTCAATATAGCGTATCGCATCGGCGCCGCAGTACTGCTGCTCCCGAAATCCCAGCGCGTAGCCAATGCCGTCAATTTGGGTTTTATAGACGTGACGTGACGCGCCGTCCTCACCTACTACGGTGCCGACGGGGTTATCCATGTCGACAAAGCCGATACTCCGCCAGGCGTCATTCCCGCCATCACAGCTGTAGAAATCCGCCCCGGTAGACTGTATCGGCGCAGATATCGGCGTCCAGTCCGCCGTGCCGGGTGCATACCCAATGGCGTAAGGCACCTGAACGACCCACTGATCGCGCGTGGTGTGGCAAGGCGAGGTCTGCGCATGGGCATGAAAACTCAGCATGCCAAACAGCGAAAGAAGGCTCAGATAGAAAAACCAGTGAATAAAACGACGCATGATATTCCTCTAATGGCACTCAACGGACAGCGTGGCGATACCGGGGGCCATATGCGCTTTCCCCAGTCTGAAAGGTGTCTGGCATTGCTGTTGCTCCCCGTCTTCATACCAGGTGACGCGCAGGGTGCCGCGCTCTGGTACGCCGCTCAGGTAGGCCTGACCGCCGTCAGCGACCATGCTTCGGTTTGCAGAATGGCGGTTCTGTTCCACCACTTCAGCCTGCGCGCCAAACGGCAACGGTTCGCCGTGGTAGCGCAGGGAAAACAGAACGCGATAACCAATGTGGGTTTTGTAATTGGCCAGCACCACCGCGCCGCTGGTAGGAATGAGCGTCAGGCCGCTCTGCTCAACGTCAACGTTCTCACCCAGCGTCGCCGTATCAAGACTGACGGTATTTTTGCGATACGCCGAGAGCGTTGGCATGACCGCATAGCCGCGGCTGTTGGTATGGATCCCGTTGTAGCCCTCCGGCTCAACGTTTGCCGCACCGTGCACGCGTATCAGGGCAACGGTATCGCCCAGCGGCTGGCTAAGCGTGGCGCCATACTGCGTGGCGATAACGCCTCCGGCGAGTCCGAGGCTCGCGTTGCTACCGCTTCGGCTGTGGTCATAACCGAGGCTGACGTTGCCATAACCACCGTTGTATTGCAGCGCCAGGCTGGTGCTGTCGGCTTGTCCCTCGCTGGCCTGACTCTGCTGAACGCTGTAATTAAGGTTGCGGTTCGCCAGCGCGCTGCCGTTGAGTGACACCTGCTGCGTGGTCATCCCGCGATTGTTATGGTTGATGAAGTAACTGACCGAGCTGTCCGGTAACCAGTGACCAAGCGGAACATTGACGTTAAACGACACGGTGCGATCGGGATGCTGATCAAGCGCTGAGTCGGTGTAGTCATATCCCGCGCCCCAGGAAATGCCCCGCCAGCTGGTGTACCAGCCAATATGGATGGTTTTATCCTGCCCGGAGGTATGCCAGTAATCCTGCATCCATGCCGAGACGCTGAGGCTGCCGAACTGACCCAGCGTCTGTGAGAAGGTGACCTGCGAGCGGCTACGGCGATTATTAAGTTGCAACTGTTGGCTGTCAGACTGATTCAGTTCGCCAAATTCATAGTAATTACGCGAGGCATAGCGATAACTGGCAAGACTGAAGGCGGTGCCGGTCGCGCTAAAATCTTTCTGGTACTGAATGCGCCACGCCTGCCCCATCGCGCTTATGCCGTTGGGTAAACGGCTTTTTGCCAGCGTATCGTCAATGCCCAGCGAGCCAAATGCGCCAAACCCTCTGCCTACGCCAATCGCACCGGCCTGATAGTTGTTCGCCGTGCGAAAGCCGCCATACACCGTCATCCTGGAGAGCAGACCGTAGAAGAAAGCGCCTTCAACAAACTCGGGCGAACGTGCATCGCCGGAGCCGGAGTGAAATCGTCCGGCATTGAGGCTGTATTTCAGGCTGCCCTGGCGTCGCATAAACGGCACCGCAGAATAGGGTTGGGTAAAGACGCGCGTTGAGCCGTCACTTTCCGTGACCGTAACCTGTAGATCGCCACTTTGTGCGCCGGGGAACAGATCGTTAATGATAAATGGCCCGGCGGCCACCCAGGTTTCATAGATCACATAGCCATTTTGCGAAACGGAGACTTTAGCGAAACTGTGTGCGACACCGCGGATGGTTGGTGCAAAACCGCGCTGGCTGTCGGGTAACATGCTTTCGCTTGATGAGAGCTGTACCCCGCGAAACGCCACGCTATCGAAGACATCGCCTGCGGTCCAGGCATCGCCGAGCCGCAGCTGGCTGTTAAGACGGCGAATATCCCGGGTCAGCCAGCTACTTTGCGACTGAAAATGGTCGCCACCCGCGTCGCTGTGGCTCCAGGCGGAGGTGTTGCGCAACCGCCATGCCCCCAGATTGATACCGTTACGCAGGCTCAGATAGCTGGATGTCGTGACGCCACTCTGATGACGTGCCTGGCCACCCGACAGACTGTAATCAGTAAATGCCGCCGGGATACCATCATCCCACCGTGACTGCGGCACGTAGCCACGGCTGCGGTGTTTCATCGCCGCCTGCGGCAGGCTGAGAAAAAGGCGCTGCTGGCTGAAGTCATAGGAGGTCCGCGCTGCCGGAATAAAATCCGCGAGGTGCGTGAACGTTTCTCCCTCCTGCAACCGGGAGAATGCAGGAATGGCCCTGACATTCACCCCAAGCGTTTCCAGCAGCGATACGCTAAAAACGGGTTGCAGGCTGCCTTTCTCATTGACGAAGGTGATCTCCTGATGCCGCTCCTCGCGTCCGTTAATCTCCAGCGTCACGAGCCAGGTGCCTGGCATTTGCCCGCCCTTTTCAGAGAAATAGTGCAGATCCGCCGTTTTCTGTTCGGTAGAGGAAAGCTCCAGCGCGGCGGGATCAAAATAATCCTCGGCTATCCCCGCGCGGCTGAAGCTAAGCAGCAACACCGAAAGCGGCGCGTAACGAAACAGACGAAAAGGCATGGTGTTACAGAGGCTGGGAGTGGGTGGCGGTGATGGCACCAAAATCATTAATAGCCGACCAGCTTACGCCCCCGGAGGCGGACACAGGCCATTCGCGGGTTTCCCCTGGACCGATCATGCCCGGTTGCTCAATTTTATGCCCGCCAACGGTCAGCCGATAAAAAGAGACGTAGTATGGCGTCGGGTTGGCGGCCTTAAGCCCTTTTCCCGTCCGCGAAAACGTTATTTTCTGCCAGGCAGTGGCAGCGTCCCCTTTCAGATTGTCCGGGCGGTAGAAAATTTTAAATTTAGATTTTACGTTAACCTGTAATTCGTTAGTGCTCTCTTTTGGCTTTGGCGCAATCGCTTTAATATCAAGCCAGAATACAGATTCACGATCGGTGGGCAGCGGTGTGCCGGTATATTGGATACGCAGCGTGTTGGTCTGCTCCGGATCAAGTCTGAACAGGGGTGGCGTGACAATAAATGGCGCAGCGTTATTTTTATTCTGCCCATCGCCTTCAACCCATGACTGAATAAGGTAGGGAACCGCACTTTCCATATTAGAAACAGAAAATGCCACCTCCTTGCTGTGTTGTGGGTATACGATCCGTGTTCCCCCCATTACAACGCCAGCGGAAACTGACGCAGAACTAACCATTAATGCAGTGAGCATAATATACGATAAACGTTTCATCATTATTATCTCTGGAGGTGGCTGACTGTGAAATCAGTTATAAACCATCAGGAAGTTGGATACGGCGTTGACATCACCCGCGTTGATTTCCGTGCCATCTTTGTCAAGTGCGGCATAGAAAGTTAATTCAGCATTGCCTTCTTCATCCGGTGCGGTTGTTTTAGAAACCGTGCCCGGTTTAATCGCCGTGCTGCGATCGCTGTTATAGAGCTTCACCCCGACGCCCGTCGCCATCCCCGTGCCTGGCGTAACCTGCAACAGCGTGGCATCGTCCGAATCTTTATTCCCGTCGAACAGCACCGCAACAGATTCAACCGCCGGGGGACAATTCTCCACATTGATTTTAAACTCACGCGGCGTCGTTTCGACGTGCTCATCAAAGTAGTTTTTCGCCCATGCACCAAGGTCTACCGTTTTGTTTTTTGACGCAGGCGTAATATCACAGGAAATAAGGGTAATTTTCCCGGTAAAATTGATTACCCCGCCAGTGCTTTGCGAGCCGGCGCCAGCGTCCAGGGAGGTATTTACCCCTGAATCACTACTTGCCAGCACTGATTGAGAAGATAACAGTATCCCCGCTGCGGCAATTGCCAGCGCCACATTTTTGATTTTCATTTGAAAGTATTACCCTCTGTAGATTAAACAGATCCAGACTTGTTATACCAGGTGCAATCATTCCTGTAAGAATTTGAAAACGTCACTAAAGGGTGCCAGTAGAGTTGGTGACGCGACCTCATAGTATAAAGCGGGGTCCATCCCAGTGTGATAATCCATATATTTTCATTAAGCCCTGTATGCATATTCCCTGTCAGAAAAATATGTCAGCTCGAAAATAACCATGAATGCTTTAAGGTTTAAAACAATTACAGCTTCTTCTGTAACGTTGCTTCTGAATAAATAGTAAATGAAATACCTTATTACGTCTACGCATTGAAAAAGGCCAGGAACGGTTTATAAACATTTTAAAATTAACAGCCCCGCAACAAATTTAACTCTTTTTCATTGCACAAAAAATTATTAACCCGCTTCTAATACCGCCCCTCAATTAAAAAGAGATTCGACTGATCAATGTTTGATCAATTTATTTCAGAATATTATTAGAATAAATTATTGTGTTTTACGCGATGCGCTTTGACATTATCCTGAAAAAATACCTATTTTCGGGACATATCCTTGTTGATCAGCAATTGATCGTTTGTAATAGGCTGTTAAAATCTATATGTTAAATTTACCTTAATTAAAATTTTTTGCTACATGTTAGATTCCGCATTTTTAACTAAAAAAATTTTTTATTTATCTGAAATAATCCATTTCGCTCACACTGAACTTATTACTTGCAAACACAATTAAGACAAAAACAAATCCCTTTATTAACGAACACGTATCAACGCTGTATTTTGCCCATCATATTTAACGCACCGTGCGCGGTCCTGTCTGACGACATAATGCGCTACTGGCCATCACGGTCAGTACCCTGGGCGGGTACATCGCGGAGACGGTTTGGTCCTACCAATCGTCTGTAAAGCGAACCACCGTTCACACTTCCAATGCTTCAATTCACAAAACCATTGCCGAATAGCAACACTTAGTTAACCATTTATTGCCATAACCCCTACAACACATTATTGGATGGACCACTTTTACACAGTCTGTGATGCAGAGATGAGCGGAGACTCACCCGCAGTGCAGGCTGTGTGGTCCCCAGGAGACCTGCATGAGCCTCTGGCAACAAAACTACGATCCCGCCGGGAACATCTGGCTGTCGAGCCTGATCGCATCGCTACCCATTCTGTTCTTCTTCTTTGCGCTGATTAAGCTCAAGCTGAAGGGCTACCTTGCCGCGACGTATACCGTTGCCATCGCCCTGCTGGTGGCGCTGTTCTTCTATAAAATGCCGGTCGATCGCGCGCTGGCCTCCGTGGTGTATGGTTTCTTCTACGGCCTGTGGCCGATTGCGTGGATCATCATCGCCGCCGTCTTTGTCTACAAAATCTCGGTCAAAACCGGGCAGTTCGACATTATTCGCTCGTCGATTCTCTCTATTACACCGGACCAGCGTTTGCAGATGCTGATTGTCGGTTTCTCCTTCGGGGCGTTCCTTGAAGGGGCGGCAGGATTCGGCGCGCCGGTTGCGATCACCGCCGCCCTGCTGGTCGGGCTGGGCTTTAACCCCCTGTATGCCGCGGGCCTGTGCCTGATTGTGAACACCGCGCCGGTGGCCTTTGGCGCGATGGGCATTCCGATTCTGGTGGCGGGCCAGGTGACCGGACTGGACAGCTTCGAGATTGGCCAGATGGTGGGCCGTCAGCTGCCGTTCCTGACCATTATCGTGCTGTTCTGGATCATGGCGATTATGGACGGCTGGCGCGGCGTGAAGGAGACCTGGCCTGCGGTGATGGTGGCGGGCGGTTCGTTCGCCATTGCCCAGTATCTCAGCTCCAACTTCCTCGGCCCGGAACTGCCGGATATCATCTCTTCCCTGGTGTCGCTGGTCTGCCTGACGCTGTTCCTGAAACGCTGGCAGCCGGTACGTATCTTCCGCTTTGCTGATATGGGCGCATCGCACGTGGATCAGACGCTGGCGCGCACCGGCTATACCGCCGGACAGATTGTGCGCGCGTGGTCGCCGTTCCTGTTCCTGACCGCAACCGTGACGCTGTGGAGCATTCCGCCGTTTAAGGCGCTGTTCGCCCCGGGCGGCGCGCTGTACGACATGGTGATTAATATCTCCGTGCCGTTCCTCGACAAAATGGTCGCCCGTATGCCGCCGGTGGTGCACGACGCCACGCCGTATGCGGCAGTGTTTAAGTTCGACTGGTTCTCTGCCACCGGCACAGCCATCCTGTTTGCCGCTATCCTTTCCGTAGTGTGGCTGCGCATGAAGCCTGCCGCAGCGGTACAGACTTTTGCGGCGACGATTAAAGAGCTGATGCTGCCGATCTACTCCATCGGCATGGTGCTGGCGTTCGCGTTTATTTCGAACTACTCCGGTCTGTCGTCGACGCTGGCGTTAGCGCTGGCGCACACCGGCCACGCGTTTACCTTCTTCTCGCCGTTCCTCGGCTGGCTGGGGGTCTTCCTGACCGGTTCAGATACGTCATCTAACGCCCTGTTTGCCGCCCTCCAGGCAACGGCCGCGCAGCAGATTGGCGTCTCGGACGTGCTGCTGGTCGCTGCGAACACCACCGGCGGCGTGACCGGAAAGATGATCTCGCCGCAGTCCATCGCCATTGCCTGTGCCGCGGTAGGACTGGTGGGTAAAGAGTCGGATCTGTTCCGTTTTACCGTGAAACACAGCCTGATATTTACCTGCATGGTGGGCGTGATCACCACATTGCAGGCCTATGTCTTAACCTGGATGATTCCATGATAGTGATGCCCAGACGCCTGTCCGACGAGATTGCCACTCGCGTACGGGCGCTGATAGAAGAACAACAGCTGGAAGCGGGCATGAGATTGCCCGCCGAGCGTCAGCTTGCCGCCCAGCTTGGCGTGTCGCGCAATTCACTACGCGAAGCGCTGGCGACGCTGGTCAGCGAAGGGGTGCTGCTGAGCCGTCGCGGCGGCGGCACCTTTGTACGCTGGCAGCATGATGACTGGTCCGAACAAAACATCGTGCAACCATTAAAGACGCTGATGGAAAACGACCCGGACTACAGCTTCGACATCCTCGAAGCGCGTCACGCCATCGAAACCAGTACCGCGTGGCACGCGGCGATGCGGGCAACCGACGCCGACAAAGAGAAGCTCAAAGCCTGTTTTGACGCCACGCAAAGCAGCGACCCGGACATCGCCTCTCAGGCCGACGTGCGGTTCCATCTGGCCATTGCCGAGGCCTCGCACAACGTGGTGCTGCTGCAAACCATGCGCGGGTTTTTCGACCTGCTGCAATCCTCCGTGAAGCAGAGCCGCCAGCGCATGTATCTGGTCCCGCCGGTGTTTGCCCGGCTGACCGAACAGCACGAGGCGGTGCTCAACGCCATTCTGGCCGGTGATGCCGAGGCCGCGCGCAAAGCGATGATGGCGCATCTGGGTTTCGTCCATACCACCATTAAACGATTCGATGAAGATCAGGCCCGACAGGCGCGTATTACCCGTCTGCCTGGCGAGAGTGATATTTCCAGGGAGAACAAAGCATGATTATTTCAGCAGCCAGTGACTATCGCGCCGCGGCGCAGCGCATTTTGCCGCCGTTCCTGTTCCACTACATTGACGGTGGGGCGTATGCCGAATATACCCTGCGCCGCAACGTGGAGGATCTGTCGGAAGTGGCCCTGCGCCAGCGTGTGCTGAAGAATATGTCTGACCTGAGCCTTGAGACGAAGCTGTTTAACGAAACGCTCTCCATGCCGGTGGCGCTCGCACCTGTCGGCTTATGCGGCATGTACGCCCGCCGGGGCGAAGTGCAGGCCGCCGCCGCCGCGGATGCCAAAGGCATTCCGTTTACCCTGTCCACCGTATCCGTCTGCCCGATAGAAGAAGTCGCCCCGACCATCAAGCGCCCGATGTGGTTCCAGCTGTACGTCCTGCGCGATCGCGGTTTTATGCGCAACGCGCTGGAGCGCGCCAAAGCGGCGGGCTGTTCAACGCTGGTCTTTACCGTCGATATGCCGACCCCCGGCGCGCGCTACCGTGATGCCCACTCCGGCATGAGCGGCCCTAACGCCGCCCTGCGCCGCTACTGGCAGGCGGTGACGCACCCGCAGTGGGCGTGGGATGTCGGGCTGAACGGTCGTCCGCACGATCTGGGAAATATTTCGGCCTACCTCGGTAAACCGACCGGGCTGGAAGATTACATCGGCTGGCTGGCGAACAACTTCGATCCGTCGATCTCGTGGAAGGACCTGGAATGGATCCGCGAATTCTGGGACGGCCCGATGGTGATCAAAGGGATCCTCGATCCGGAAGATGCGCGCGACGCGGTGCGTTTTGGCGCCGATGGGATCGTGGTCTCTAACCATGGCGGACGCCAGCTCGACGGCGTGCTCTCTTCTGCCCGCGCGCTGCCAGCCATTGCCGATGCGGTGAAGGGCGATATTGCGATCCTGGCCGACAGCGGCATCCGTAACGGGCTGGACGTGGTGCGCATGATTGCGCTGGGAGCAGACAGCGTGCTGCTGGGCCGTGCTTACCTTTACGCGCTGGCCACCAGCGGTCAGGCGGGCGTGGCGAACCTGCTGAACCTGATCGAGAAAGAGATGAAGGTGGCGATGACCCTGACCGGGGCAAAATCGATAAGTGAAATCAGCAAAGATTCGCTGGTGCAGGAGCTGAGCAAGCTGCCTGCGGCGCTGGCACCGTTGTCGCAGGGAAACGCGGCCTGATCTCCTCCGGTTAGCCTCCCCTTCTTCTGCGCCCGACTTTCCATCGGGCGTTTTTTTTTGTCGAAAATAACACCTGCGTAACATTCTGGATAAGAAAATTTGACACAACCCGCCCCTCCGCAATTGTATAGACAAGCAAATACAAGAACACAAAAACAACATCACATCGGAGAGGAACGTATGGCGTATTCAGGTCGGGTGGATATTCAGCAGGTGATCGATGAGAGCCCTTTTTCAGGGTTTCACTGGCTTCTTATCGTGCTGGGCTTTCTGGTGCTGGCGATCGATGGGTTCGATACCGCAGCGATGGGTTACATTGCGCCTACGCTGTCGGCGGAGTGGGGAATACATAAACAGGATCTGGGGCCGGTGCTAAGTGCGGCGCTGCTCGGGCTGTCGCTGGGAGCCCTTATTGCCGGTCCGGTATCTGACCGGATGGGACGCAAGCGTGTGCTGGTCTTTTCGTGCCTGTTCTTCGGCCTGGCGAGTCTGGGCACGGCCTGGGCGCAAAGTCTGAATACCCTGACGCTGTGGCGCTTTCTGACCGGTCTCGGGCTGGGCGCCGCGATGCCTAACGCCATCACGCTGATCTCAGAGTTTGCGCCCCAGCGCTGCCGCGCCATGGCGATTAACACCATGTACTGCGGCTTTCCGCTGGGTGCAGCGGGCGGCGGGGCGATCTCGTCCTGGCTTATTCCTCACCATGGCTGGCGAAGCGTGCTGCTGACCGGCGCGATTGCACCGCTGATTTTAACAGTGCTGCTGGCACTGCTGTTGCCGGAGTCGGTGAAGTTTCTGGTGCAGCGCGGGAAAGATCTTGCCCAGGTTCGTCGCATCGCCAGCCGGTTCGCCCGCAGCACGCTCGATAGCGTCACGGGCTTTTTCCTGGTGGAAGACAAGGTGGCGTCTAAAAAAGGGAGCGTGGCGCAGCTGTTTTCCATGCCCTGGCTGCCCGGCACCCTGATGCTGTGGGTGACCTACTTTATGGGGCTGGTCATTTACTACGTCCTGCTGAGCTGGATGCCGACGCTGATGCAGGGGATGGGTTATGCGCTGGCGGAATCCGCCTGGCTCACCTCACTATTCACCTTCGGCGGCACCGCAGGCATTTTGCTCGCGGGCTGGATGATGGATCGCTGGGAAGCGCACAAGGTGGTCGCGTGTGGTTTCGTGCTAACGATGGGCCTCATTCTTTTACTGGGGATTGAGCATAACCATATCGCCCTGTTTGGCGGGTTAATTTTCCTGATGGGGATCGCGATGAACGGGGCGCAGTCGGGCATGCAGACCCTGGCCGCCACCTTTTACCCTACCGAATGCCGCGCGACAGGTATCGCCTGGATGCAGGGGATCGGCCGCTTCGGCGGCGTAGCAGGCACCATGACCAGCGCCCAGCTTCTTGCCATGCAGTGGCAGGCCGACAGTATTTTAATGATCCTCAGCGTGCCTGCTCTGGTGGCTGCGGCGGCTACCGTCTACAAAATGCTGTATAGCCGCTCGCAGGAGCCGGGCGTCGCGTAATCCCTCTCTTTTCTGCTATTCTGCCCCCCGCAATTAAGGGGGCAGCATGCTTAACATCGTCTTATTTGAACCAGAAATCCCACCCAATACCGGCAATATCATCCGCCTGTGTGCCAACACCGGTTTTCGCCTGCACATCATCGAGCCGATGGGCTTTACGTGGGACGACAAACGTCTGCGTCGCGCAGGGCTGGATTACCATGAATTTACTGCCGTCGTTCGCCATCACGATTACGCCGCGTTTCTGGAAGCCGAAAAACCGCAGCGCATGTTCGCCCTGACCACCAAAGGTACGCCAGCGCACAGCGCCGTAAGCTATCAGGACGGGGATTATCTGATGTTTGGCCCGGAAACTCGCGGCCTGCCCGCCACGATTCTGGATGCCCTGCCCGCGGAGCAGAAAATTCGTATTCCGATGATGCCGGACAGCCGCAGCATGAACCTGTCGAATGCGGTGTCGGTGGTGGTGTATGAGGCGTGGCGCCAGCTGGGATATCCCGGCGCGATACTGCGTAGTTAAAACAATTCGGGTGGCTTGCGCCACCCGATTCGTCGTATTTAGCCTGCTACCGCGATACGTTTCATATCGGTCATGTAGCCACGCAGCTTCTGGCCCACTTTCTCGATTTCGTGGCTGCGAATCGCTTCGTTTACGTCACGCAATTGCGCGTTATCAACCGCACCTTCCGCAATCGCCTGGCCCAGATCGCCTGCTTGCAGGGTGGTCATAAACTCTTTCAGCAGCGGTACGCAGGCGTATGAGAACAGGTAGTTACCGTACTCGGCGGTATCGGAGATCACCACGTTCATTTCATACAGACGCTTACGGGCGATGGTGTTCGCAATCAGCGGCAGCTCGTGCAGTGATTCATAGTACGCGGACTCTTCGATGATGCCGGAATCCACCATGGTTTCGAACGCCAGCTCAACGCCTGCTTTCACCATCGCGATCATCAGGACGCCTTTATCGAAGTACTCCTGCTCGGTGATTTTGCCGTCGTACTGTGGTGCGGTTTCGAACGCGGTTTTACCGGTCTCTTCGCGCCAGGTCAGCAGTTTCTTATCGTCATTCGCCCAGTCCGCCATCATGCCGGAAGAGAACTCGCCGGAGATGATATCGTCCATGTGTTTCTGGAACAGCGGCGCCATGATGGTTTTCAGCTGTTCAGAGAGTGCGAACGCGCGCAGTTTTGCCGGGTTGGACAGACGGTCCATCATCAGCGTAATGCCGCCCTGCTTCAGCGCTTCGGTGATGGTTTCCCAGCCGAACTGAATCAGTTTTTCCGCATATGCCGGGTCGGTGCCTTCTTCCACCAGCTTGTCGAAGCACAGCAGAGAGCCAGCCTGGAGCATACCGCACAGGATGGTCTGCTCGCCCATCAGGTCAGATTTCACTTCCGCAACGAAGGAAGATTCCAGAACGCCCGCACGGTGACCGCCGGTCGCCGCTGCCCAGGCTTTGGCAATCGCCATGCCTTCGCCTTTCGGATCGTTTTCCGGGTGAACGGCGATAAGCGTCGGCACGCCGAAGCCACGTTTGTACTCTTCGCGTACTTCTGTACCCGGGCACTTCGGTGCCACCATCACGACGGTGATGTCTTTACGGATCTGCTCGCCCACTTCAACAATGTTGAAGCCGTGGGAGTAACCCAGCGCGGCGCCATCTTTCATCAGCGGCTGTACGGAACGCACAACGTCAGAGTGCTGCTTGTCTGGCGTCAGGTTAACCACCAGATCCGCCTGCGGGATCAGCTCTTCGTAGGTACCCACCTTAAAGCCGTTTTCGGTCGCTTTACGCCAGGACGCGCGCTTTTCAGCGATCGCTTCTTTACGCAGGGCGTAAGAGATATCCAGCCCGGAGTCACGCATGTTCAGGCCCTGGTTCAGACCCTGCGCGCCACAGCCGACGATGACCACTTTTTTACCCTGAAGGTAGCTCGCGCCATCGGCAAATTCGTCGCGCGCCATGAAGCGGCATTTGCCCAGCTGCGCCAGCTGCTGGCGCAAGTTCAGTGTATTAAAGTAGTTAGCCATGGGTGATACCTCGTGATGTTGTGTGTCTTATTGTTCGGTTCGCGTTTCAGCGAGAATGTACCCACATTACAACAGGAAATTTATTGCGGAAATTGATATATTCACAACGTCATATTGCAATTTATGCAATGTAAAAAGAGGGAATGGAATCGGTGGATTTACGCGATCTGAAAATGTTCCTGCATCTGGCGGAAAGCCGCCACTTTGGCCGTAGCGCCCGGGCGATGCACGTCAGCCCGTCCACGCTGTCGCGCCAGATCCAGCGCCTTGAAGAAGACCTCGGCCAGCCGCTGTTCGTGCGCGATAACCGCACCGTCACCCTCACGGAAGCCGGGGAAGAACTGCGCATTTTTGCCCAGCAGACGCTGTTGCAGTATCAGCAGCTGCGGCACACCATTGACCAGCAGGGGCCGTCGCTTTCCGGCGAGCTGCATATTTTCTGCTCCGTAACCGCCGCCTACAGCCATCTTCCTCCCATTCTCGATCGCTTCCGCGCGGAACATCCGTCGGTCGAAATTAAACTCACCACCGGCGATGCCGCCGACGCGATGGAAAAAGTGGTCACGGGCGAAGCGGATCTGGCGATTGCCGGGAAACCTGAAACCCTGCCGGGTGCGGTGGCGTTCTCGATGCTGGAGAATCTGGCGGTGGTGCTGATTGCCCCGGCGCTGCCCTGCCCGGTGCGCAACCAGGTCTCTGTGGAAAAACCAGACTGGTCAACGGTGCCGTTTATCATGGCCGATCAAGGCCCGGTGCGTCGCCGCATCGAGCTGTGGTTCCGCCGCCAGAAGATCAGCAACCCGTCAATTTACGCCACGGTCGGCGGCCATGAGGCAATGGTGTCGATGGTGGCGCTCGGCTGCGGCGTGGCGCTGCTGCCGGAAGTGGTGCTGGAAAATAGCCCGGAACCGGTGCGCAATCGCGTGATGATTTTAGAGCGCAGCGACGAGAAAACGCCGTTCGAACTTGGCGTGTGTGCACAAAAAAAGCGGCTGCATGAGCCGCTTATTGATGCGTTCTGGAAGATTTTGCCCAACCACTAAAGCCGGGTGGCGCTGCGCTTACCCGGCCTACACGCAGTTCAACCCTTAGCCCGCCAGGAAGAACCTGAAAGCCGGGTTGTGGGTTTCGTCGTGGCACTCATAGCCCAGCTCGTTCAGCCGCGTTTCGAAATCCGGCTCGTGCTCGCCCAGTTCGAACGCTGCCAGCACGCGGCCATAGTCGGTGCCGTGGCTGCGGTAGTGGAACAGAGAGATGTTCCAGTGGGTACCCAGCGTATGCAGGAACTTGAGCAACGCGCCCGGCGATTCCGGGAACTCGAAGCTGAACAGGCGTTCCCTGAGCGGCTTCGACGGACGGCCGCCGACCATGTAGCGCACGTGCAGCTTCGCCATTTCGTCATCGGAGAGATCGACCACGCTGTAGCCGCCGTCATGCAGCAGGCTGAGGATCTCTTTGCGCTCCTCCACGCCACGGCTCAGACGCACGCCGACAAAAATGCAGGCGTCTTTGGCATCGGCAAAGCGGTAGTTGAATTCCGTTACCGAGCGGCCGCCCAGCAGCTGGCAGAACTTCAGGAAACTGCCCTTCTCTTCCGGGATGGTCACCGCCAGCAGCGCTTCACGCTGTTCACCCAGTTCGCAGCGTTCGGAAACGTAGCGCAGACCGTGGAAGTTCACGTTCGCACCAGACAGCACATGCGCCAGACGTTCGCCGCGAATGTTGTGCTGGGCGATATATTTTTTCATTCCCGCCAGCGCCAGCGCGCCGGACGGTTCCGCCACCGCCCGTACATCCTCGAACAGATCTTTCATCGCCGCGCAGATCGCATCGCTGTCGACGGTGACGATATCGTCGAGATACTCCTGGCAAAGACGGAATGTTTCATCGCCAATGCGCTTCACCGCCACGCCCTCGGCAAACAGCCCGACGCGCGGCAGATCCACCGGATGTCCGGCATCCAGCGCCGCCTTCAGACAGGCAGAGTCTTCCGCTTCAACCGCAATCACTTTGATCTGCGGCATCAGCTGTTTAATCAGCACCGCCACACCTGCGGCTAAGCCACCGCCGCCCACCGGGACGAAAACGCGGTCGAGATGCGCGTCCTGCTGCAACAGCTCCAGCGCCAGCGTACCCTGCCCGGCAATCACCATCGGGTGGTCGAACGGCGGCACCCAGGTGAAACCCTGCTGCTGCGCCAGCTCAATCGCTTTGGCTTTGGCTTCGTCAAAATTGGCCCCGTGGAGCAGTACTTCGCCGCCGAACCCGCGCACCGCGTCGACTTTGATGTCTGCGGTGGCAACCGGCATCACAATCAGCGCTTTCAGCCCCAGACGAGCAGACGAGAACGCCACGCCCTGCGCATGATTACCCGCCGACGCGGTAATCACCCCGCGCGCTTTCTGCTCGTCCGTCAGCCCGGCCATCATCGCGTAGGCACCGCGCAGCTTGAAGCTGTGCACCGGCTGGCGGTCTTCGCGCTTCACCAGAATGACGTTATCCAGGCGTGAAGAGAGTTTGTCCATTTTTTGCAGGGGCGTGACCTGCACCGCCTCATAGACCGGCGCGCGTAGCACCGCTCTCAGGTATTCCGCCCCCTCGGGGGCGGCGGATAAGGGTTGTGACTCGGCCATCATTAGCCCCCAAGTTTAGATTTATCGCGCACCGCGCCTTTATCTGCACTGGTGGCAAGGCTCGCGTAAGCACGCAGGGCGAAGGAGACTTCACGCTGGCGATCTTTCGGCGTCCAGGCTTTGTCGCCGCGGGCCTCCTGCGCTTCACGACGGGCCGCAATTTCCTGGTCGCTCAGCTTCAGCTGAATGCCACGGTTAGGAATATCGATTTCGATCAGGTCGCCATCTTCAATGATCGCGATGTTGCCGCCGCTTGCCGCTTCCGGGGAAACATGGCCGATGGAGAGGCCGGAGGTGCCGCCGGAGAAACGCCCGTCGGTGATCAGCGCACAGGCTTTGCCGAGGCCCATGGATTTCAGGAAGGTGGTTGGGTAAAGCATTTCCTGCATGCCCGGGCCGCCTTTTGGCCCTTCGTAGCGAATGACAACCACGTCGCCTTCCACCACTTTGCCGCCGAGGATAGCGTCTACCGCTTCATCCTGGCTTTCGTACACTTTCGCCGGACCGGTGAATTTCAGGATGCTGTCGTCTACGCCTGCGGTTTTCACGATGCAGCCGTTTTCCGCGAAGTTACCGTACAGCACGGCCAGACCGCCGTCTTTGCTGTAGGCATGATCCAGCGAGCGGATACAGCCTTCGGCACGGTCATCGTCCAGCGTGTCCCAGCGGCAATCCTGCGAGAACGCCTGGGTGGTACGAATACCGGCAGGGCCGGCGCGGAACATTTTTTTCACCGCATCGTCTTTGGTCAGCATCACGTCGTATTGATCCAGCGACTCCGGCAGCGTCAGGCCGAGCACGTTTTTCACATCGCGGTTCAGCAGCCCGGCGCGATCCAGCTCACCGAGGATACCGATAACACCACCCGCGCGGTGCACGTCTTCCATGTGGTACTTCTGGGTACTCGGTGCGACTTTACACAGCTGCGGCACTTTGCGGGAGAGCTTGTCGATATCGCTCATGGTGAAGTCGATTTCAGCTTCCTGCGCGGCGGCCAGCAGGTGCAGAACGGTGTTGGTGGAGCCGCCCATGGCGATATCCAGCGTCATGGCGTTTTCGAACGCCGCTTTGCTGGCGATGTTGCGCGGCAGCGCGCTGGCATCGTCCTGCTCGTAGTAGCGTTTGGTCAGCTCAACGATGCGCTTACCGGCGTTAAGGAACAGCTGCTTACGGTCGGCGTGGGTCGCCAGCAGCGAGCCGTTGCCCGGCTGCGAGAGGCCCAGCGCTTCGGTCAGACAGTTCATGGAGTTGGCGGTGAACATCCCGGAACAGGAGCCGCAGGTCGGACACGCGGAGCGTTCCACCTGGTCGCTCTGCTCGTCAGAGACTTTCGGGTCCGCGCCCTGGATCATCGCATCGACCAGGTCGAGCTTGATGATTTTGTCGGACAGCTTGGTTTTCCCCGCTTCCATAGGGCCGCCGGAGACGAAGATCACCGGAATGTTCAGGCGCAGGGAGGCCATCAGCATCCCCGGGGTGATTTTGTCGCAGTTGGAGATACAGACCATCGCATCGGCGCAGTGGGCGTTAACCATGTACTCCACCGAGTCGGCGATCAGCTCGCGCGACGGCAGTGAATAGAGCATCCCCCCGTGGCCCATCGCGATACCGTCATCCACCGCAATGGTGTTGAACTCTTTCGCCACGCCGCCGGAGGCTTCGATTTGCTCGGCAACCAGTTTACCGAGATCGCGCAGGTGCACGTGGCCCGGTACGAACTGGGTGAAGGAGTTCACCACGGCGATAATCGGCTTGCCGAAATCGGCGTCGGTCATTCCGGTGGCGCGCCACAGCGCGCGGGCACCCGCCATGTTACGGCCGTGGGTGGTGGTGGCTGAACGATACTTAGGCATGCTTTATTGACTCCCGTCTGACGATTAAATGGGACGGTGCGTGCCGTCCCAAATTTATATTTAGTGATTAACCTGATCCAACCAGCCGTATTTGTCTTCTGTTTCGCCGGTGAAGAGGCCGAAGAAGGCTTGCTGAATGCGTTTGGTCACCGGACCACAGCGGCCTTCGCCCACCTGAATGCCGTCGACGCTGCGCACCGGCGTGATTTCAGCCGCGGTACCGGACATGAACACTTCATCAGCCAGATACAGGGATTCGCGGGACAGAACCTGCTCGCGCACTTCGATACCCAGATCTTTTGCCAGCTTGATGATGGCGTCGCGGGTGATGCCCGGCAGCGCGGAAGAGGTGAACGGCGGCGTGAACAGAATGCCGTCTTTCACTTCAAACAGGTTTTCACCCGCGCCTTCGGAGATGTAGCCGTTCACGTCAAGCGCGATACCTTCCTGGTAGCCGTGGCGACGTGCTTCGCTGCCGACCAGCAGTGAAGAAAGGTAGTTACCGCCCGCTTTAGCCGCTGTCGGGATAGTGTTAGGCGCCACGCGGTTCCAGGAAGAAACCATTGCGTCGATCCCCTGATCCAGTGCTTCCGCGCCCAGGTAGGCGCCCCACGGGAACGCAGCAATGATCACATCGGTGGTGTAACCTTCTGGCGGGTTTACGCCCATGCCGACGTCGCCCACGAAGACCAGCGGACGAATATAGGCGCTGGTCAGGTTGTTTTTACGGATCACGTCGCGGCAGGCTTCCATCAGCTCATCAACGCTTTGAGAGACCGGGAAACGATAAATTTTGGCTGAGTCATGCAGACGCTGCATGTGTTCGCGATGGCGGAACACCACTGGCCCTTTGTGAGAATCGTAGCAACGGATCCCTTCAAACACGGAGGTACCGTAGTGCAGCGCGTGGGACATCACGTGAACTTTCGCGTCTTCCCAGCGAACCATCTCGCCATTGAACCAAATGTAATCAGCTTTTTTTGTCGTCATTTTTTCGTCCTGTCACGCTTAAGCGCGGATTTGTTGTGATGTGGTTGTGCTCTGGCAGATGGCAACATGGGCAACGTCTACCAGTTTTGATAACTGACTAAACAGTAAGTCGACCGGCCGCGGGCTGGCAACGGTTAATTCGATACTGATGTTCTGCGCGTCGGTGGCCGTTTCCATATTCATCGAGCAAATCTGAAAGCCACGGTGACGGACCACGCGCAAAACGCGTTCTAAGGTTTCCGGGTTGAAGCGAGCCTGCACGGCGACCTGATGTTGCATCATGATAATTTCTCCAGCATTTGTGAGTTACTGGCACCTGGCGGTACCAACGGCCAGACGTTCTCAAGCTCGTCGATTGAGACATGAAGCAGGTATGGCCCTTCGCTTGACAGCATGGTGTCGAGTGCCGCTTCAACCTGGTCTTTACGGGTGATGTGCTGACCAGGAATGCCGAAGGCGCTGGCCAGAGTGAGGAAATCGGGGTTGTCGGTCAGCGTTGTTTCGCTGTAACGCTCCTGGAAGAACAGCTGCTGCCACTGGCGAACCATCCCTAAACGCTGGTTATCGAGCAAGACGATCTTCAGCGGTAACTGCTTACGCTTCACGGTGCCCAACTCCTGAACGTTCATCATGAAGGAGCCGTCACCGGAGATACAGATAACGGTATCGTTCGGGCGGGCAACCTGTGCCCCTACGGCAGCGGGCAGGCCAAAGCCCATCGTGCCTAAGCCGCTGGAGGTGATGAAGTTCTCCGGGCGGGTGTAGGTCATGTGCTGGGCTGACCACATCTGGTGCTGGCCGACATCCGTCGTCACCACGCTGTCTGCGGGTTTGCGGTCGGACAACTGCTTCAACAGCAGCGGCGCGTAGATGGCCTCGCCGGGATGATCGTAACGCCAGGCATGCTCGGCGCGCATGTCTGCGGTGTGCTGGCGCCATGCACTGATATCCAGCGGCTGCTCCAGCGCCGGTAACAGCGCGTTAAGATCGCCCTGCAACGCGACATGCGCCTGACGCAGTTTGTTCATCTCCGCCGGGTCGATATCCATATGGATCACTTTGGCATTCGGCGCGAAGGTATTCAGCTTGCCGGTGACGCGGTCGTCAAAACGGGCGCCTACGGCGATAAGCAAGTCGCATGCCTGCACCGCCAGGTTTGCCGCTTTGGTGCCATGCATTCCCAGCATGCCGAGGTAGTACGGGTAATCCGCTTCAACCGCGCCCAGGCCTTTCAGCGTGCAGGTGGCGGGCATTTGCGTGGTTGCAATGAACGCGCGAAGCGCCGGAACAGCCTGCGCCATACCCACGCCGCCGCCTACGTACAGCATCGGTTGTTTGGCCTGCGCGATCATCTGACGCGCCTCTTCAACCTCGGCATGCGGGAACGCATCGTCGCTTTCCACGGTAGAGAAATGCGGCTCGAGATCGCCGAGTGCAACCTGGATATCTTTCGGGATATCCACCAGAACCGGGCCGGGACGGCCAGAGCTGGCAACCTCGAACGCTTCGGCCATCACGCGCGGCAGCTCTTCGAGGGACTGAACGAGGAAACTGTGTTTGGTGCAGGCCAGCGATAAACCGAGAACGTCCACTTCCTGGAAAGCATCGGTACCGATGAACGGAGAGGCAACCTGGCCCGTGATCGCCACGACGGGAACGGAATCGAGCAGCGCGTCAGCCAGGCCGGTGATCAGGTTCGTTGCGCCCGGACCGGAGGTGGCCATACAGACGCCGGTTTTACCGGTCGCACGGGCATATCCGATGGCGGCCATCGCTGCGCCCTGCTCATGTCGGCACAACAGGTGTTCCACGCCGCCGTCATACAGTGCATCGTAAATCGGCATAATTGCGCCACCCGGATAACCGAATACGGTTTCGACTCCCTGCGCGCGCAACGCATGTACTACCCATTGTGCCCCATTCATAGTTAGTTCCCCGTCATAAATCTGGAGAAACAGAATTTTGTGCTAGTCGTCATTCTCTGCTCCTCATTTAAGTTTTTTAGTCATAAAAAAACCCCCGGACCTTTCGGTGCGGGGGTCTTAGTTCGTTAAGGCTTGATTCTTAAGCCTTTCCTCGTCCAAGTGCAGCCCCGCACGGTGGGATAATAATCACCACCACGCTAATCACGACCAGGCTAATCACTCGTAGAAGGGCTGTCATTTTCAGTTCTTTTTGCATCTTGTTCGAAGGAATACCTAAAGAGTTACCACAGATATTTCATGTGACACAAGATTTTTTTATGACCCATTTCTGTAGCATGCGAACTATTTCTTTCAAAATCGTTGTTTTATATAGGGAAAAAACAGAAATGAAGATTTTTCATTTTTTTGCCCTATTCCGAGAGGCAAGCCGCGCGTGATTGCTTTTCTGCGAGGCCGCTTCCGCCAACGTGTAATGGTTACATTTTGCCGCCAAAAGTCTTGAACGAGCGCCGTAAATCAGTGAATCAACACTCAACAGGAATAAATGATACTGGCATAGTCGCCGCCAAGGAGGGGCTTATGTCACTGTCAGTTGTTTATACACGCGCGGCTATCGGCGTGAAGGCACCGCTTATCTCTGTGGAGGTTCATTTAAGCAATGGACTGCCCGGGTTGACGCTGGTCGGCTTGCCAGAAACGACCGTTAAAGAGGCGAGGGATCGCGTACGCAGCGCAATTATTAATAGCGGTTATGCTTTTCCGGCGAAGAAGATCACCATCAATCTTGCGCCAGCAGATTTGCCAAAGGAGGGTGGGCGATATGATTTACCTATTGCTATAGCGCTTCTCGCGGCTTCTGAACAGCTCAAGACGCCAGGGCTAAGCTCGTGCGAGTTCGTGGGCGAATTAGCGCTTACAGGCGCGTTAAGAGGCGTTCCCGGAGCAATCTCGGGTGCGCTTGAAGCCATACGCGCAGGAAGACAAATCATTGTGGCCAATGAAAATGCCTCTGAAGTAAGCCTTATCGCCGAAAAGGGATGTCTTGTCGCGGGACATTTGCAGGAGGTTTGCGCCTGGCTGGAAGGCCGACATGAGCTTGCCGAACCGCAGGAGAATGACGAGGTGGCGCCAGATTCTCCCGATGACCTCAGCGATATTATGGGCCAGGATCAGGGTAAGCGGGCGTTAGAGATAACGGCCGCGGGTGGGCATAACCTGTTACTGATAGGTCCGCCAGGCACGGGGAAAACGATGCTGGCGAGCAGGTTGAACGGCCTGCTGCCACCCCTCAATAATCACGAAGCGCTGGAAAGCGCCGCGATATTTAGCCTGGTCAGTTCAACGTCGCTGCATAAACAGTGGCGCCGCCGTCCTTTCCGCTCTCCACACCACAGCGCGTCTCTTACCGCGATGGTAGGCGGAGGGTCGATCCCCGGACCGGGTGAAATTTCACTGGCGCACAACGGCATTCTGTTTCTGGATGAATTGCCAGAGTTTGAACGCCGCGTGCTGGATGCGTTGCGGGAGCCGATTGAATCCGGCGAAATCCATCTGTCTCGTACACGCGCCAAAATAAGCTACCCTGCGCAGTTTCAGCTGGTCGCTGCGATGAACCCTAGCCCTACGGGACATTATCAGGGCAACCATAACCGCTGTACGCCGGAGCAGACCCTGCGCTATCTGAGTAAGCTGTCTGGCCCCTTCCTCGACCGTTTTGATTTATCTCTCGAGATCCCCCTGCCACCGCCCGGTCTGCTGAGACAAGCCGGTATGAAAGGGGAAAGTTCAGCAGCGGTGCGCGAACGGGTTATTGCAGCGCAGGCGCGGCAGTATGCTCGTCAGAACAGGCTGAATGCCCGGCTGGATAACGCCGGGATCCGACAGTTTTGTTCTCTCAACGCTGAAGATGCAGGCTGGCTGGAAGAGACACTGACGCGGTTTGGGCTATCCATTCGCGCGTGGCAGCGTTTGTTGAAAGTAGCGCGCACGGTCGCCGACGTGGAGGGCTGCCCCGGCATTGAGAGGCGCCATTTGCAGGAGGCCTTAAGTTACCGTGCGATCGATCGGCTGCTGTTGCATCTGCAAAAAATGCTGGCGTAAAAAGAGGGGGCCGTAGCCCCTTCTCTTTTTAATCGTCAGACTCGGTGTAGTCTTCTGCACCTTCCATCTGCGGCTTACCGCCAGACAGCGTATGGAAACGCTTAGGACGCTTAATGCGAGCCATATACTTGATCCATACACGTTCTGCATCAGATTGCGGCTCACGCTCACCACGGCAAACAGAGACAAACTGTTTTTCATCTTCGGTTGCCGGTTCACGTTTACCCAGATCCAGCTCGTTAAAGGCATAACCATGGCGCTCAAGAAGTTGAGCTTCTTTGATCGTGAAATCGCCGTGACGAGAGAACCCGCGCGGATAATGTTTATTGTCGAAAAAACGATTAGTCGTCGTAAAGCTTTCCGCCATCCTACACGCTCCTAATTCTTTGGCCGAGCTATTTATGGCGCGGAGTATTAGTTACGCTTGACAGAGTGTAAAACAAAACATTTAAATCATAACGACAAATAATTTTGTGGAGAAAGATGTGGATACGGAATTGCTAAAAACTTTCCTCGAAGTGAGCAGAACGCGGCACTTTGGGCGAGCAGCTGAAGCCCTTTACCTGACGCAGTCAGCAGTCAGTTTTCGTATTCGACAGCTGGAAAATCAACTGGGTGTGAACCTTTTTACTCGCCATCGCAACAATATTCGTTTAACACCGGCCGGTGAAAAACTGTTGCCGTATGCAGAAACCCTGATGAATACCTGGCAGGCAGCGCGAAAGGAGGTTGCGCACACCTCCCGGCATAATGAATTCTCGATCGGTGCCAGCGCATCACTATGGGAATGCATGCTCAGCCAGTGGCTTATGCGGCTATATCGCACACACAACCATCTGCAATTTGAGGCGAGGATTGCGCAACGTCAGTCACTGGTTAAGCAACTCCACGAACGGCAGCTTGATCTGCTGATCACCACAGAAGCCCCCAAGATGGACGAATTTAGCAGCCAGATTGTTGGACAGTTTAGTCTGGCGCTCTATGCATCGGAGCCTGCAATGATGAAGGCCGACCTTAACTATTTACGCCTGGAGTGGGGGCCTGATTTTCACCAGCACGAGACGGGGTTAATCGCCAGCGATGATATCCCGCAACTCACGACAAGCTCTGCGGAAATCGCCTGCCAGCATCTTCCCGCATTGAAAGGTTGTACCTGGTTACCTGTTCGCTGGGCGGATAATAAACCTGCACTTCATGTTGTCACCGATTCGACAACTCTCTCCAGGCCGCTGTATGCCATTTGGCTGCAAAACAGCGATAAGCAGTCGCAGATAAAAGATCTGTTAAAAACCAGCATACTGGATTAACACAAAAGCCTGCGGAAACGCAGGCTGATTATTCTTCAGGAAGGTGTTGAGCTGTTTTGCAGGCAAAAAAAAATCCTTTGCCGAAGCAAAGGATTCTATATGGCAGGGGCGGAGAGACTCGAACTCGCGACACCCGGTTTTGGAGACCGGTGCTCTACCAACTGAGCTACGCCCCTAAAGTTTTTGCCATTAAGCCTGCCGAAAGGGCAGGCTTAATGTCTTAATAAGTGGCGGAACGGACGGGACTCGAACCCGCGACCCCCTGCGTGACAGGCAGGT